>JANWKI010000080.1 GCA_025451455.1 Ignavibacteria bacterium | reverse complement strand
TCAGCATTGTAGAATCATGGTTCTGGGCAAGCAGTTCATTACTAAACGCCGAAGAAAACATTTTTTCGATCAATTGATGCATCAGCTTTCCGCCTCCGCCGTGCGCAAGGAGCACTTTGGGGTAATCGTTAATTGGAATCGGACACTGTAATGAGAAGTCTTTCATAATCTAAAATTTTTCTATAGGTCTGCTTTTGTAGAGACAGGTCTGTGACCTGTCTCAAAACTGCTCTATTTCTTACGATACCTGTAATATGCCGCGCAGGCGCCTTCAGATGAGACCATTGTTGCGCCAAGCGGCCTTTCGGGTGTGCATTTTGTGCCGAATGCACCGCACTCGAACGGTTTCTTCAATCCTTGTAATATCAACCCGCTGATGCATTCCTTTGGTTCTTCAACAGTCATTTCCGCAAGCCCGAATTTAAGCGACGCATCAAATTCAATATATTCATCCTGCAGCACCAGCCCGCTATCGGGTATCTCGCCGATACCGCGCCACTTTCTGCTGCCTATCTTAAATACTTTACTGATAATTTCCTGCGCCCCCCGATTTCCCTCACGGCTTACCGCACGGGAATACTGGTTCTCAACTTCATACCTTCCTTCTTCAAGCTGCTTAACACACATGTATATTCCCTGCAGTATATCCAATGGCTCGAAGCCTGTTACAACTATCGGGACTCTGTATTTTTCGGCAAGCGGGTAATATTCATTGTAACCCATCACAGTGCAAACATGACCCGCCGCGAGAAATCCTTTGACCAGATTATTCTTTGAAGAAAGTATTGCCTCCATTGCAGGCGGTACAAGCACATGAGAAACAAGAATTGAAAAATTCTTCAGGCCCTGTACTTTTGCCTGGTAAACAGCCATTGCATTTGCCGGCGCAGTTGTTTCAAAGCCGACTGCAAAGAAAACTATTTCTTTATCAGGATTATCTTTTGCTATTTTGAGCGAATCAATAGGGGAGTATAACATCCGCACATCGCCGCCTTCGGCTTTGACCTGAAGCAGGTCTTTCTTAGAGCCCGGTACGCGGAGCATATCTCC
Source organism: Ignavibacteria bacterium (assembly GCA_025451455.1). GTDB lineage: Bacteria > Bacteroidota > Ignavibacteria > Tepidaquicellales > OLB5 > OLB5. Next base: position 43,754 of record JANWKI010000080.1, on the reverse strand, counting down.
GAATGAGCAGAATATAACATCTTTCCTTGAGGCAATTTCTATTGATTTATCGATAAGCTCAAGCGAGGTAACGCATACTGGACAGCCCGGCCCGTGAATGAGGTTTATACCTTCAGGCAGAAGCTCGTCAATTCCGAATTTTACTATTGCATGAGTTTGGCCGCCGCAGACTTCCATGATATTCCATTTCCTGGTAGTTATCTCATGGATCATGTGTGAGTATTTTTCGGCGGCTCCCCGGTCGCGGTATTCATCTATGAATTTCATTTAATCATTCCTTCAATTCATCCAGACTATCCATTTCCCTGAGGTATTCAAAAACCTTTTGTGCTTCGGCCTCATCGACAGTGTTCAGGGCAAAACCAACATGCACTATTACATAATCACCGATCTTTGCTTCGGGAACGTAAGCAAGGTTCACATCTTTGACTATTCCGCCAAAGTTAACCTTGCCAAAGCGCATTAATTCTTCCATACCGCAATCGATGCTTATAATTTTTCCGGGTACTGCAAGACACATATTATTGTTGTTTAGTTTTTCTTATCAATCAAAAGCCCGCATTTGCCATGCTAATCACAAATAGGCTGAATATTTGATCTGACCGAGAGAAATACCCCCGTCGTTTGTCGGAACTCTCTGGTGCCAGTAAACTTTGAATTCTTCCTCTCTTAATCTGTTAACCGCTCTTTCAAGCAGGTATTTATTCTGGAAACAGCCTCCTGAGAGAATTACTTTCTTTGGTTTGAATTTTCTTGAGATCTCAATTATTATTTCAGCAAGTGAATTATGGAATTTAGCGGCAATAATTTGTTTTGAAACACCCGCTGTCATATCTGCAATAATTCCCCGGATAATTTCATGCCAGCATATTATGCAGGAGTTATCAGGTTTTACCAAAATGCTGTAATTGTAATGTTCATCAGTTACACAGTCATCGGCTGCGAACTCAAGCTCCATTGCGGCCTGCGCTTCATAATTTGCTTCGTTTTTAATGCCTATAATTGAGGAGATCCCGTCAAAAAGTCTTCCCATGCTGGTTGTTAACGGAGAATTAATTCTTTTATCCAGCATTTGCTTAATAAGTTCAATCTCGTGAGTTTTGTTTAAAAATTCAATTCCCTTAAGCTCAAATACTTTTTCACCATATATATCATATAGAAGGGCAAAACCAATGCGCCACACATTGCAAATAGCCTTTTCTCCGCCCGGCAGCATAAACGGTTTAAGAAATGCAACTCTGTTGAAATATTTGCCCTTAGGCTGCAGGAATTCGCTTCCCCAGATAGTGCCGTCAATTCCGTAACCTGTACCGTCCCATGATACACCGAGAATTTCCCTAACATCATCGGTGCATTCAAGATTATTTTCAGCCATGCATGAAAGTATATGCGCGTAATGGTGCTGAACCTGTTCTACTTCTTTATCCAGCTCTTTTGCGTATTTGGTCGAAATATAATCGGGGTGCATATCACAGATTATTTTCTCCGGTTTAATTTCATAGAAACTCTGCAGATCGCGTGTGACTTTTTTGAACGCATTTATTGATTCGATATTTTCAAGATCACCTATATGCTGGCTTATAAAAACATTATCACCCTTATTTACTGCAATTGTATTTTTTAAATGCGGGCCGAAGGCAAGGTAAGGTTTCTTAATTCCCTTAACAGTAACCGGAAGCGGCGCGTATCCTCTTGCCCGGCGGAGAATCATCTGCCTGCCTGCGGCAATGCGGGCAATTGAATCATCGACATGGCGCTGTATCTTTCGGTTGTGAACAAGGTAATAATCAGCTATACCCTTTAGCTTTTCTATCACCTCATACTCGTCAGTGCAAATTGGTTCTTCGGAAATATTCCCGCTTGTTGCAATTATCGGAATATTTAATTCTCTCATAAGCAAATGATGCAATGGTGAATATGGGAGCATTATGCCGTAATAGGGATTACCCGAGGCCGTTTCACCGGAAACAATTGACTTAATATTCTTTTTCCTTTTGAGAAGTACTATCGGTGCCTCTACCGAAAGGAGGAGTCTTTCTTCGGCAGGGGAAACCTCGCACTCCTGTTTTATCGTTTCCATATTGGGGAACATGAGTGCAAAAGGCTTTTCGCTTCTTCTTTTTCTTTTGCGGAGCTCAGAAACCGCCAGATCGCTGCGCGCATCACAGATAAGCTGAAATCCGCCAATGCCTTTGAGCCCAATTATCTTGCCTTCATTTATGTAAATTACCGATTGATACATCGCGTCAAGCCTGTCAGCTATCGGCTTTCCTGTGCTCTCAAGCAGGAACAGTTCAGGCCCGCATTTCGGGCATGCAGTAGGTTCAGCATGAAAACGGCGGTCAGCCGGGTTTTTGTATTCTGCGAGGCACTCCGGGCACATTTCAAACTCACCCATGGTTGTGTTTGCCCTGTCGTAAGGCAGGTCTTTTATAATAGAAAACCTGGGGCCGCAGTTTGTGCAGTTAGTAAACGGGTATAAATATCTTCTGTTGGCCGGATCTAAGATTTCACCAAGGCAATCAGGGCATGTTGATATATCAGGCAATACAAGGGCGGTCTTGCTTCCGTTTTCGGAGCTTTCCCTTATTTCAAAATCAGTGTAGCCGTAATAATCCAAAACGGAATGTTCGAAGCTTTGTATAAAGGAATTTTTGGGCTTATCAGTATCCAGCCTCTTAAGAAATGAATCCAGTACTTCCTCGTTAGCTTCTGCCTCTATGAAAACACCTTGCGAAGAATTAATGATCCAGCCTTTGATATCAAGCTCACCGGCAAGGCGGTAGACAGAAGGCCTGAATCCGACGCCCTGTACGGCGCCTCTTATTACGATTTTAACTCTTTGTTTCACGGACTTATTTTTTTATGCTCCCCGTTAAATATCCGCACCACTTGTCAATACCCTCGCCGCTTGTGCAGGATGTTTCAAATATCTTTAACTTCGGATTTATCTTTAGAGCATTTGCCCTGAGGTCCTTAATGCTGCAATTAACATATGGAAGCAGGTCAATTTTATTTATTACAAGCACTTCGGAGTTCATGAACATCTTGGGATACTTAAGCGGTTTATCATCGCCTTCGGTTACACTGATCACTACAACTTTCAGGTCTTCACCAAGATCATACCCTGCCGGGCAGACAAGGTTACCCACGTTTTCGATTATCAAAAGGCCGGCATTATCAAGCTTGCCTTCCAGGTTTGCCAGCGCATCTTTCACCAAATTTGCTTCAAGGTGGCAGGCGCCGTTTGTGATAATCTGCACAACAGGCACGTTGTAATTGGAAACCCTTTTGGCATCAATATCAGTCTGTACATCGCCTTCAATGACGGCAATGCTTACTTTATCTTTTATTTTTTCGATTGTTCTTTCAACAAGGCTCGTTTTTCCTGATCCGGGAGAGCTTACCAGGTTAATGGTAAATAAATTCTTTTGTATAAAGAACTCCCTGTTCTTCGAAGCGATCTCATCGTTCTTTTGCAGAACTTTTCTTTCGATAGTTATTACATCCATTATATTTCCTCCATTGTTTCTACTTTTACTTCTACAACCTGCAGTTCATTCCCTGATATCATTTCCGTATCAACAGAACCGCAACCGGAACAGATCATCATTCCGAATTCATTGGTTGTTGTTTTTCCGCAAGTATTGCATTTAAGCAAGAACGGAATATCGATGATTTCAAGCTCAGCGCCGTAGAGTTCTGTATCGGAGGTAATTGCCTGGAATGAAAATTTAAGGGAATCTGTAACAACTCCTGAAAATGCCCCTACTTTTACTACAACGTATTTTATCCGGCAAATTTCCTCTTTGGGTACGTTTTGCTGAACTGTATCTATAATATCGCGTGCTAATGATAATTCATGCATGATCTTGACCCTGCAAATATAGTTCTATTTGGCCTCCCAAAATACGATAAAGCAAAAATGCATACTACTTAAGCGGTGTCTTTATACACAAAGGACACCGTTATGTGAAACTTCTTCAACAAGCCATTTATTCAGAATAATGGAGGCTTTTTCTACCAAACTGGGTATTCTTACTTCAATTTCGGGGCTCAAACCCTCTCTTATTATTCCCGAATCGTGGATCTCAATTACCAGGGCTTTGATTATCCTTGGGAATTTTATTTCCAGCCTTCCGGCAAGCTCAATTAATTCCGGCAGCCCCACGTAATGCGGAGAAGTAGAGAATTTTTTAGAAAGATCGACTTTATCAAGCTCCCTTATTGTGCCTGCCCTGCCGCCTGCTGCTACTGGAGTTGAATCAATGATCAGTACTTTTTCATACCCTTCCATAATATCAAGCAGAAGGAATCCGGCAGAAGAAACTTCAAATATATTTATCCTTCTTCCGAAATCTTTTCTTAATATCCTTGCTGCATCAATGCCCGCTGCATCGTCACCCATAATATCATTTCCAAGAGCCAATACCAATATTTCCTTATTTTTTTCGTTCATCTTGATATTTGACGTATTAATTTCCTGTCTTTATCCCATAGATTTAATACTATCGGGACATTTCCAGGCAAAGAATGTGTTGCACATGCATTGCAGGGGTCATATGCTCTGAAGGCCATTTCTATACTGTTAAGTAATCCATCCGATGCAATTCCCTCATGTATCAATCCTTTAGCAGCCTTGTCTACACTCATTGCAATCCTTGCGGAATTGTTCTGAGTTGCTACAACTAAGTTTGCCTTAGTTATAACACCATTCTCATCTGTTTCGTAATGATGGAATAATGTACCTCTCGGAGCTTCAACCACACCAACGCCAATTTGAGGCTTAACCGTCGGTAATAACCTTATGTTATCGCTTGTAATTTCGGGATCTTTAACCAGTTCATTTATTCTTTCGGCTGCATAAACCATTTCAACTACCCGCGCCCAGTGATTGGCAAGTGTATGGTGAACCGGCTTGCCGCCCAGCGTTGAGAAATATTCCTCATATGCCTTTTGAGCTTCAGGTGTTGCCATTCCATCGGAAGCGTTTAGCCTTGCAAGCGGCGCAACCGAAAATATGCTTGTACCTTCGCCGTCTTTAAAGCCTTTCCACCCTAGTTTTTTAAGATAGCAAAACTTAACATAGCTCCATGGTTCAACGTGCTCAGCAATATGCTCAAGGTACTCGCCGCCATTAAACTTGACAAATTCCTTTCCTTTGGTATCAACTACTCTGATCTTGCCATCGTAGAAGTTTACTTTATTATTTTCATCGACCATACCCATATAATATGTTTTATGAGTATAAGTATTTGAGGTAATGATCTTCATATAAACTTCGTTTTTCAACACAATATCCCTGAACACATCCTGTGTGAACTTTGCAAAATCAAGCGCATCTTTTGCAATTTCCTCGAATTTTACCAGATCAATTGGAGCAATACCCTTTGAGACTCCGCCCGGAAGCCCGAAAACAGGGTGAATAACTTTTCCGCCAAGGTATGCTATCATTTCGCGAATCTTCCTGCGCATCATTATCACTTTCTTGCCTGCATCAAGCCCGACTTTTTCAATAACACCGAGAATATTTCTTTTATCTTTGGGAGCATTGGGGCCGACTATGAAATCAGGTCCGCCAAGCACGTAAACATGAAGTGCATGGTCTTCAAGCATAAAAAGATTGTAAATAAGCTCCCTGATCTTTTTTGCAGGGGATGTCGGTTCGACTTTATACAGATCGTCAAGCGCTTTTGTGCCTGCCATGTGATGAGCAGTAGGGCATACACCGCATATACGGCTTGTTATCTGCGGCATATCTTCGGCAGGCCGTCCTTTGCAGAATATTTCAAATCCCCTCAGCTCAGGGATCTGGTAATAAGCCCTTTCCACTTCTCCTTTTTCATCCAGAAGTATATCAATTTTTCCGTGCCCTTCAAGCCTGGTAATGGGATCAATGGTTATCCTTCGAGTTTTCATATATGAATCATTGGCTTTTAACATCCCCTCATTCCAATTTTCCTGAATTTTATTTATCATCTTCTAACTGTCCTTCCACTATTTTTTTTCTAAGAAGTGAAGCTGCAAGTCCGTACCTGTAAAACGTTCCTACCGGATCGGGAATCTCATCAAGCACCAGGTCTATCTTTTCTTCGGTGTTTGAATGCATATTAGAGCATATTGAAGAAAGTATTTTTGCTCCCTGATCTCTTACCCTGGATGTCGGGCCAAAGCATCCGCTGCACGGCATATTGCCGTTAATGCAAACAGCTTCGCATCCTGCCCTTGTAGCCGGACCCATACAAACAAGGCCCTGTGCGAGCATGCATTTAGTGTTATCAAAGAGTATCATATGCGGCCTTGTAAAATGAGTGAAGGAAAGGTCTGTAGGTTTAGAATCCTTCCTCGGGCATTCCTCACAAAGAGCTGTATCCGGAGAAAGTACCGTGCCTTTTGGCGGAAGCTCTCCCGAAAGTAAAGTAAGCACAGCCTGCTTAAGCAGCTTTGGTGTTGGGGGGCAACCCGGCAGGTAATAATCAACATCAATTACCTGGTCAAGTGTGCGCACCATATTTCTGAATTCCGGAAGCGTGATGTTCCTTGAATTATGCCGAAACTCAGTCTGCGGCCGGGTCCTTTCTTCGTTTATCACCGAGGGCGCATCATCATATATGTATTTTAATATTTCAGCTCTTTCGAATTCGTTTGCAAGCGAGGGGATACCTCCGAGATGTGCGCATGAACCGTAAGCTATGATCAGCTTGCTTTTTCTTCTTATAAGCCTTGCCATTTCTTCCTGTTCGGAAGTCCTTATGGCACCGTTTATCATAGTTACAAGAATTGAGCGGTCTTCCATAGCCTGCACATCTGATTTTTTGAAATCCATTGCGACCGGCCAGAAGACTATATCAACTGCGCCGGCTACCATTAATATATCTTCGGCGAGATCAACAACTGATTCTTCGCATCCGCCGCATGAAGCACACCAGTAGAATCCAATTTTAGGTTTATCAGGCATGTTCAACCACCTCCTCTTTACTGATTTCTTTTTCAATTTCCTCTATCTCTTTATCTAGATCTGCCATTCTTTCGGGAAGAGCCAATGGTCCGAGTTTCTGAATTTGTTCTACCATATCGTTGATAACTGTTTTTACTTTATCGCCTTCGGAAGCAGAGATCCATTCAAGCCGGCATCTTTTTTCATCAATTCCCATTGACTTGAATACCCTCTGCAGCAGGCGGAATCGCCGGAGCATTTTGTAATTACCTTCAGAATAGTGGCAATCACCTGGGTGACAGCCGCCGATCAGGACACCATCAGCGCCGCTTGCCAAAGCCTGCATTATGAACTGGGGATCAACCCTTCCGGAACACATTATCCTGATGACCCTGACATTCGGAGCGTATTTAAGCCGGGATACTCCTGCAAGATCAGCAGCAGTATATGTGCACCAGTTGCAGAAAAATGCAATTATCTTTGGTTCCCATTTCTTTTCTATATTATGCATGTAAAACCTCCTTTTTCTCTGGTTCAATACCTGCGAATTTCAAGAGTCCGTCAATTTCACTGAATATCTGATCATCTTCGAACAGATTCTGCAAAATAGAACCGGACGGGCAAGCTGCAACACAGGTTCCGCAGCCTTTGCATAATGCCTCGTTGATATATGCTTTTTTGATATCTTCCTTGAAAGATATCGCGGTATAAGGGCAAAGCGGAATGCATGATTTGCATCCCGAGCAGTATTTTTCTATTATACTTGCCGTGTTAGGTTCAAGTTCAATACTGCCTGCGCTGATAAGCGAGAGACACTCTGCTGCAGCAGCACCTGCCTGCGCAACTGTATCCGGAATATCACGCGGCCCTTGGCATGCACCGGCAATAAATATGCCGTCAGTAAAAGTATTTACCGGGGCGAGTTTCGGGTGACGCTCAAGGAAAAATCCTTCGTTTGAGCAGGAGATATTGAACAATCTCCTGATCTCCGAAGCGTCATCTTTCGGCTCCATACCAACTGCAAGAACCACCATATCAACAGGTATCCTTCTAACTACACCGATAAGTGTATCTTCGACCCTTATAGTGAGTTTTTGTTCTTCCTCTGGTATAATTGCCCAGTCAGTAACTTCAGCAACACGCCCCCGGACAAAATGAACACCTTCATTCATCAGTTTATCGTAGAATTCTTCATATCCCTTTCCGGGAGTCCTCATATCAATGTAGAAGTTATAGACCTCTGCACCGGTATGCTCTTTTATCAGGTGCGCGAGTTTAAGAGAATACATGCAGCAAACACGCGAACACCATTTATGGCTCTTTTCATCGCGTGAACCAACACAATGGATTATGCCCACAGATTTCGGTCTCTTTCCGTCCCTGGTTATTACTTCACCTCCCGTAGGTCCCGATGCGTTAACAAGGCGCTCGACTTCAAGTGATGTGTAAACATTCGGGAACTTGCCGTAACCGTATTGCGGTGAGAGTTTAGCATCATAAGTTTGAAACCCGGTTGAAAGTATGACAGTACCTACATTGATATTTTCATAAGTTGCAACCTGCTTAAGATCAATTGCATCTCTGTCGCAAGCCTCGATACATGTTTTCTTGCATCTGTGGCTCTTGAAATCAATACAGGTTTCAGGATCGAAAAGAACAACCATTGGAGTAGCCTGCGGGAACGGAATGTAAATCGGTTTCCTTTTGCTCAGACCCTGATTAAATTCATCAGGGTACTTTGCTTCCTTATAGATACATGCTTCGATGCAATCCATACAGCCAACACAAAGGTCTTCAATTACGTAACGGGGTTTGCGTTTTACTTTTACATGATAGTCGCCTACAAATCCGTCAATTTTTTCGACTTCTGAGTATGTCCAGAGTGTAATATTTGGATGTGATTTGACCGCCGACATTTTTGGTGTCAAAATACATGCCGCGCAGTCAAGGGTCGGAAATGTCTTATCGAACATTGCCATATGGCCTCCGATGGTGGCATCGCGCTCGACAAGGTAAACTTTCTTGCCGGCGTTAGCTATAGTCAATGCAGCTTGAATACCTGCAATTCCTCCGCCCACAATTAATACAGCCGGATTTATCGGTACTGTCTTTTTTTCAAGCGGTTTGTGGAAGAATACTCTCCTGATAGCCGCTCTTGCAAGGTCTTTGGATTTTTCGGTAGCAATTTCCCTGTTATCAAGAACCCAGGAAACATTTTCCCTGATATTAACCATGTGGAAAAAGTAAGGATTCAGCCCCGCTTTTTCTGTAGCGACGCGGAAAGTATGCTCGTGAAGGAGGGGAGAGCATGATGCTACAACTATCCTGTTGAGCTTGTTTTCTTTAATATCCTGCTGAATAAGTTCCTGGCCGGGATCGGAACACATATATTTATAATCCCGAGAAACAACAACACCGGGAAGCGTTGCAACATATTTCCGTACTTCCTCAACATCCACAAGCGATGCAATATTATGACCGCAATGGCAAACATAGAACCCGATTCTTGGAGTATTATTTCCGTTAGTACTAAACATAAACTGTTTCGCCTCCTTTCACGGCCTTATATACAATTTCAGGTTTGATAAATAATCTGTCCATTCCCAGCTTTTTGGGGCTGATGCCAAGAGCAAGGCCCATGAGCTGTGAGAAATATACCACACCAATACGAAGATCGCTTTGATATTTAGTATTAATGTTTGTCTGATAGCATTCCAGGTTAAACTGGCATAAAGGACACGAAGTAGCAACAACATCTGCTCTTCTCTTAGCAGCTTCGTTAAGGATAACATAGCTTAAGGGTAAACCGACCTTTTCAACAATTCCGGTTAAGCTGGCGCCGCAGCACCTTGTCTTTAGCGGCCAGTCAACTGGTTCTGCGCCAATTGCCTTTACAAGATCATCCATTGTATGGGGATCTCTTGCATCGTCAAATGTAGAGATGGGCCTGACAGTCTGGCATCCGTAATATGATGCTACTTTAATACCTTTTAAGGGGTATTTGACTGCTTTTGCGATTTCTTTTACACCAAGGTCATTAACCAGCACATCAAGCGGATGGCGTATCCTGACTTTTCCCTCATAATTCAATCCGGATTCCCTGAGTGCGGCTTTTATCTTTGCGAGTTCAAATTTGTTTGAGTCAAGGTAATTCTTGGTTTTAAGAAGGACCATATAGCATGCGCTGCAGGGAGCGATTATATTAATTTCCTTTTCGTTTTTGAACTGTTCTTCTGCAAGAGCAAGATTTCTGGAGGCGATTGCAAATGCTTTTGCTTCATCTACTGCCATGTAAGCGGTTGCACCGCAGCAATTCCAGTCATTTAACTCAACGTAATCGATCTTTAATTCATCAAATACAGGAAGCAGTGATTCTTCATACGACCTTCCGGTGCACTTTAGCGAGCATCCCGGATAATATAGATATCTCATAAAGTTACTTCCTCCCTCTGTTTATCAATATCACTCAGCAGTTTTTTAAGGTCTCCTTTTTTGCATGTTTTTTCAGTCTTCAGCGAGAGCCTTCCGGTTTTCCACAGTTTAAAGCCGAGTTTCATATTTTTAAAGAGCATTAATGGGTTGGTTTTCATGTACATTTTCAGTAAAAGCGGGCCTTCGCTGTTTCTGCCAAAGCTAAGTACCTGCTTAAAAAAACTGCCAGCAAGTACAGCAGAGGGGAAACGTTTTGGATAGATACCGCCTGATATTGCTTCTCTTTTGAGAGCATACATAACATCGGTTATCTTAATTCCCTTTGGGCACTCCTGAGTACAGGCGTAGCATGATGCGCAAAGCCATACTGTTGAGCTGCTCAAAACCTCGCTCTTAAATCCTTCTCTAACCATCTGAATTATCTTTCGGGGCGTATAATCCATGTAATGGCTTACCGGGCATGCAGCGCTGCAGGTGCCGCACTGTATACAGCTGTAGAGTTTTTCACCATGAGAAAGCTCAGCAACCCGGTTCTTAAATCCTTTATTTAATTCGCTTTCATATTTAATTTTTCTGTGTATATCCCTGTAGCCATTTGTAGCCCCACTTGGTGCAAACGCTTTAACATCAATGGTCGTATCCATCAATAATTTACTCCTTTGGTTTTAGGTTTTATGATTTCATTTTGTAGAATATGCTCAATATTATTAACTGCTGATTCAACTTCCGCCGTAAGGCCCGTGCCCGCATCAAATGAAGCTGCTTCAATGCCTATGACGACAAGTTTTCCGGGTAATTTACCCAGAGAAGCTGAAAGATATATAGCCTGGTTTACGCTGAAAAGGTGAGTTGAAAATCTGAATAATTCCGGGGGAAGCTCGGGTCCCGGAAGGTCGAATCTGTGGATGGTGCCCGGGGCAGAGCCGGATAAAACTGCGTCTATCAGGATAACAAGTTTCCTGCCGGTCCATTTCTCAATAAGATCTGCACCGTCGCCGTTATTTTCTGTTACATCAAGTCCTTTTATGCCAAGTGTTCTTATCTTTCTTGCTGCCAGCAGCCCTGCTGCGTCATCGGATCTGTATTCGTTGCCAATTCCAATTATTAATACGGGTGAATCTTTCATTGTATTTAATGCGGGTTTTACTCACGCACTATGTTTAGTTTAAGAAAATGTGTCGCACACGAAATGCACGGGTCATAATTCCTTACAGCCTGTTCGCACTTCCAGACAAGATCTTTATCCGGAAGATCTGCGTACATTGGTACAAAATTCCTCAAATCGTTTTCAATTGTTTTTTGGTTCTGTGATGTCGGCGGAACTATCTTTGCGTCTTCTATCAATCCGTCGCTCCCTATCCTGTAGCTGTGGTAGATCATACCTCTTGGAGCTTCTGTGCAGGCATAACCGGCAGCTTCCTTCGGCTCTACTTCAACTGCAGGAAATTCGGGCTGTTCATAATTTTCGATGATCCTCAGCGCCTCTTCACAGGAATAAAGGGTTTCGATACCCCTTATAATAATACTCTTAAAAGGATTACAGCATTCAGTGCCAAGGCCGATTTCCGCTGCCACTTCTTTGCAGGTGTTGGTTAACTTATCATAATTCAGGTTATACCTTGCTATCGGGCCTACGAGATAATTATCTCTTTCCCTTATTCTTGAATGAAGCGCATGTGAATGCTCAACATGTTCTTCCCTGAAAAAATAATCATACTGGTTGGGATGGATATCGACCCCTTTGTTTGATATTATTCTTCCTTCATTGAAAGGATATTCATCGGGATGAACAAGAGAGACGCATTCATAATCCTGTACGAAATCCGGGAATTGAAAGGTTGCTGCAAACCTTACTGTATCAATTGCTGCATCACGCGCCCATTTAATATTATCATACATTGCCATGAGCTCTTTTTTGGCCGGAGTCTTATAGAATCCGCCGACTTTAACATTGATAGGATGAATTTCTCTTCCGCCAACCAGGTTCATTATATCGTTGCCTGTCTTTTTGAGACGCAGCGCTTTTTTAACGATCTCGGGGTGGTCTTTTGACATCTGCACAACATCGTCATATCCAAGGAAATCCGGAGCATGAAGCATGTAGAGATGAAGCGTGTGGCTTTCTATCCACTCGCCGCAGTAAAGCAGCCTTCTTAATTCCCTGACCTCAGGCGATATCTTTGTTTCGAATGCATATTCTATTGCATGAACGGCGCTCATCTGGTAAGCCACAGGGCAAATACCGCAGATCCTTGCGGTAATATCCGGTGCTTCCTTGTATGACCTTCCCCTTAAGAAAGCTTCAAAAAATCTTGGCGGTTCAAATATCTTCAGCTTAACGTCTTCAACTTTTCCCTGTTTTATTTTCAGATAAAGCGCACCCTCGCCTTCGACGCGTGCCATATAATCAACTTTTATGGTCTTACTTTTCATTTGCTTCGCTTTCTTTTCTAAACGGCTCAGCATAAGCATTATAACTCCGGAACACATTCATGATCTCATAATTTGTCTCGCCCATTTCCCTGAACTCAGCAGCAAGAGAAGAAGTATTTGTCGAATCCATAGGCCCGTAGCATCCGAAGCAGCCCCTGTCATAAGAGGGACAAAGAGCATTACAGCCGCCCTGTGTTACAGGTCCAAGGCAGGGAGTGCTGCGGGCGACCATTACGCAGACATTACCCTTCAATTTGCAGTCAACGCAAACGCTTCGCGTGGCAATATTGGGTTTCCTGTGATTGAGAAATGCTTTCAGAACTTCGATAAGCTGATATTTATTTATAGGGCACCCGCGCAGTTCAAAATCAACATGTACATACGAGCTTACAGGCAGAGACCTGTTAAGCGTGGAAATATATTCGGGAGATGCATAAACTATCTTAGTAAACTCTTTGACATCTTTCCAGTTTCTGAGCGCCTGTATGCCGCCTGCTGTTGCACATGCTCCGATTGTGATAAGAATTTTACATTCTTTTCTTATCTGCCTGATCTCTTCCACATTTCGCGGCGTTGTAATACTTCCTTCAACAAGGCCAATATCATACGGGCCTTTGAGCATTCTGCTTGATGCTTCGGGGAAATAAGCAAGTTCAATTCCGCCCAGCAATTCAAGCAGTTCATCTTCAGCATCAAGCAGTGAGAGCTGGCATCCGTCGCATGAAGACATCTTAAAAACCGCAAATTTAGGTTTCTTGTTTGCCATAATTACAACTCCCTGATCTCAAATATATCTTTAACCTTTGAAAAATTAAACACGGGTCCTTCCTTGCATACAAAACTCGGGCCATACTGGCAGTGGCCGCAGAATCCAAGAGCGCATTTCATATTCCTTTCAAGCGAGAGATATATCTGGTCTTCATTCAAACCGTTTTTTTTCAATTCATCAATCGAATATTTCATCATTATCTCCGGGCCGCAGACCATAGACCTTGTTCTTTCAGGATCAAGCTCTGCATAATCAATCAGCTCTGTCACTACCCCGACCTGTCCGCGCCACATGCTATCGGCACGATCAACAATTGTTTCGATATGAATATCATGCTTTTTGGCCCATTGTTCAAGTTCAACAGGGTATAACATATCCCGCGGAGACCTTGCTCCGTAGAGAAGTGTAAACTTGCCATATTGTTTCCTGTGTTTCAGGATGTAATAGATCGAAGGTCTGAGCGGTGCAAGTCCGATGCCGCCGGCCATAATACAAATATCATACCCTTTAATTTCTTCAAGAGGCCACGCTTTGCCAAAAGGTCCGCGAATGCCGATAACATCGCCTTTTTTAAGTTTTGAAAGAGCATTAGTTACATAACCAACTTTATGAATACTATGAAGAATTGAATTTTTCTTAGCAGAATCGGAACTGATGGAAATTGCTGCCTCTCCGACTCCGAAAGCATAAAGCATATTAAATTGTCCGGGTCTGAAATAAAATTCGCTCATCGGGTAATCTTCAGAAACAAGCTCTAAAGTAAAAACATCTTCAGTTTCCCAGAAGATCTTTTTCACCCTTACCTGGCGGGGTATCATAGGATCGACTTGTGAAATACTGATATTTTTTTCCAATATTTTTTCCAAGATCTAAACCTGTTTTTTTAACCTCTTTTGTAAACATCCAGAAGCTGCATCCTTGTTGACTGAAGGCGCTGTTCAAGAATGTGAGAGAATCTTTTAAGCATTTCGTAGCCAAGTTTCGGGTCTTCTTCGCATTTATTCCTCAGGCATTCACCGTCAAGGGCTATAGCCCTTACATCTTCCAGCGCTCGCGCCTCAAAATGCCATTTATATGGCGAAATTATCCAGGACCAGCCCAGTATCTGCCCGGGGCCCATTGTCAGGATCCTTACGTTTCCCTTTTCTCTTCCGTTTATTTCAAGAGCTACCTTTCCGGTTCTTATCAGGTAAAACTGTACAGCTTCATCACCTTCGCTGAAAATGATATCGTTTTCATGGTAAAGGACATTGGATGCACATCCTGTAATTTGTTTGAGATAATTTTCATCCAGGTCCTTTATGAACGGATGATTTCGCAGCACTCCTGAAAGGTCTTCCATGACTTAAATAATTAATTTTTTAGAGATTTTCTTATATTTGATACTTCTTTTGTAATATCAATACCAACGGGGCACCATGTAATGCATCTTCCGCACCCAACACAGCCTGAGATGCCGAATTGATCTATCCATGAAGCTAGTTTGTGAGTCATCCACTGCCTGTATCTTGCTTTGATAGAAGTTCTGAAGTTACCGCCGGCTACTTTTGAATAATCAAGGTTGAAGCATGAATCCCACGTGCGCCATCTTTCAGTGTGATCTCCGGAGAGATCTGTAACATCTTCTACATTAGAACAAAAACAGGTCGGGCAAACCATTGTACAATTTGCACATGAAAGGCACCTCTTTGCAATTTGATCCCAAACAGTGTTAGCGTGGTTTTTATAAAGCAATGACTTAATCCCATCGGTTTCCAAAGTCCTCCCCATGTTACTTTCTGCATTCTTTAGAGCATCATCAGCTGCAGCTAATTGTTCTTCTGTTGAGGTCAGGGATTCAATTTGTTCCATCAGCTCGCTGCCTTTTGGCGTACCTTCATCAACAACAAAATAATGTTCATCCTGATTGATTATCTCAGTTAAAGCAATATCATAACCTTCTTCAGCTTTAGGCCCGGTTTTCATGGAAACACAGAAACAGGTCTTGCCGGCTTCAGCACAGTTAACAGCTGCAATAAAAATGTTTTTCCGGATTTTGTTATAATATGTATCAGAGAACATACCGTTATTAAAAACCTTATCCTGAATGAACACAGCATGCAGCTCGCAAGAGCGCACACCGATAAATGCATATTTGGGAAATTGTCCGTTTGCAGGAGTTATCTCGAAGCCTTTGGAATTTTTTTCGGCTTCCCATAACTTCAGCTTTCCCGGGAACAGGAATTTTTTCCATGACTGGGGGCCGGCAGCATAACCAAAAAGTGCACCATCATTTCTTTTTCTAAGCCTGTAGTGCCCGGCTTCCTGTTCATCTCCCCATCCAGCCGGCAGATCTTCGATGCAGCTGATTTCATCGTATATAATTGCCCCGTCTCTTACAGAAGGTCCAATTACTTTATAACCTTTGTATTTTAAGTAACCGATAATCTTATCTAAACTATCTTTGCTGATCGTTTTCATTATTTCTTCCTGCCGAAGGCGGCAATAACAGTAGAAGAGAGCCCGCCCCTGAGAGAAAATTCACCTTTTACTTCCATCCATTTTGGTTTTAATAATCCCGATAGGTCATCAAGTATCCTGTTGATGACATTTTCATAGAAAATGCCTTCATTTCTGAATGACTGAAGGTAAAACTTCAGCGATTTCAGCTCGACACATGCTTTGTTTGCAATGTAAGTAATAGTAATCGTGCCAAAATCAGGCTGCCCGGTTTTGGGGCAAAGAGATGTAAACTCTGAAGTTTTGTGAATAATCAGGTAATCCCTTGCTGGGAAAGAATTTTCGAATGTTTCGAGAATCTTTACTTTGCCGGGGTCGGTTTTAGATGGGTTGAATTTTCTCATATTTTCCTGTTTCCTACTTGAATTCTTAGCTTTTACTGCAAAATCATCAAAAATTACTCAAGAAACTATGCATCTTACATCTCAAAAATAACATACAAAACTCATATAATTTATGATAGAAATCATAGGTATTTTCCCTAAAAAAGGCTAATTTTACAAAAAGTATATGTAAAATCTATTTTAAAAAATCTGCCATGAAAGCAAAGATATTAACTGCATTAGTATTATTCCTTACAACTTCTATGATCTATTCACAGTTGACCTTTCAAAAGGGAAGCGAATACTGTTCTCATAAGAAAATGAACGCTCCAAGTGTATTGGATCTTGGGGATTCACCTAATACCCCAAAGCATACTTTTGATGTGCTTGACTATAAGATAGACCTGGATATAAGGGCGTGCTTCATTACACCTTATCCCAAGTCATTTTACGGATATGTAAAAATAAAGTTCAGGGTTGATACAGCTCTAAGCCAGATAACACTGAACGCAGTAAACACTTCCATGGTAATAAATACAGTTTCACTGGCAGGTGTTTCTTTTACACATACGGGGAATATTCTGACAATTACACTGAACAGAACATACAATCCGAATGAAATTGTTGAAGTACAGATATATTACCAGCATCTTAATGTAACCGACCAGGCATTTTATACCGGCGGCGGCGGAGTATTTACAGATGCAGAGCCTGAAGGAGCAAGAAAATGGTTCCCATGCTGGGATAAACCATCTGACAAAGCAACTGTTGATATGATCGTTAAAGTACCGGGTAATGTTAAGATCGGCTCCAACGGTAGATTACAAGACTCATTGATGACAGGTGATACTATTTATTATCACTGGGTGAGCCGCGACCCCGTTTCAACTTATCTTACCGTACTAACCGGGAAAGTAAATTACAATCTGAATATTGTTTACTGGCACAAGCTTTCTAACCCGGCAGACAGTATACCGATCAGATTTTATTTTAATGCCGGAGAGAACCCTACCAGTATGCAGAATATCATTGGAGATATGACAACATATTACTCACAGAGATTCGGTGAACATGGTTTTGAAAAGAACGGATTTACTACTGCTCCTGCCTCCGGATTTACATGGGGCGGGATGGAAAACCAGACACTGACAACACTCTGCGCAGGCTGCTGGCAGGCGAGCCTTATTTCGCATGAATATGCGCACCAGTGGTATGGCGATATGATTACCTGCGGAACTTGGGCAGATATATGGCTCAATGAAGGATTTGCAACATACGCCGAGGCGCTCTGGCTTGAACATACAGGAGGTTACAGTTCGTATAAGAGTGATATTAATTCAGACGCCAGCTCTTATTTATCAGGAAATCCGGGATGGCCGATGTATAATCCGCAGTGGGCTATTATAACACCAAATAACAATGATCTGTTTAATTACGCAATTACTTACGCAAAAGGCGCATGTGTTCTTCATATGCTGAGATATGTACTGCAGGATACCACTGTATTTTTTAACTGCTTAAGGGGATACGCCCTTGATACTGCAAACTTCAGGTATAAAAATTCAGTGACTGACGACTTTACCGCAAAGATCAGCTCTATAGCAGGACAGGACCTCACATGGTTCATAGATGAGTGGGTAAAACAGCCGAATCATCCTGTTTATCAGAACTATTACCAGTTCACAAATATTGGAGGAGGCAATTGGAGCGTCGGATTCCAGGCAAGACAAACTCAGGTAAATACGCCTTTCCACAAGATGCCGCTAACATTAAGGATAAGTTTCTCAAGCGGTCCTGATACTACCATTTTGGCTATGAATGACCTGAATAACCAGGTGTACTTCTGGCAGTTTAACCGCCAGCCCACTGCATTTGCATTTGACCCGAACAATGACATCGTACTGAAACAGGGGACAACAACTGCAGGAACAGTTGGTATTACTGCTCATAATGAGGAAGTACCCGGAGTTTTCTCTCTCGGACAAAATTACCCCAATCCTTTCAATCCTGTAACAAATATCAGATTTGATATTCCAAAACGGGCTAATGTTGAGATATCAGTTTATGATATTACAGGAAGGATCGTAAGGACTGTATTCAACGGAGTCAGTGACCCGGGCAGGTACACTGCAGATTTTGACGGGACCAATATTTCTTCAGGCGTTTATTATTATGAAATAAGAGCAACTGAGATTGCTACCGGCAAGATATTCAGAGATGTAAAGAAAATGATAATGATTAAATAAACCCGTTACTTTTTTAATTTAATTCCCTGATCACAAATGAAAGGGCAGAATACAATTCTGCCCTTTTTTGATTTTCTAAAAATCTTTTGCGGATATCTTTTATAACTTTGCTGTTTCGGCTTTTCGGAAATCAGGAATAATCGGGATATTTGATAATAGAACCTCTTCGGAAGAGATAAGGTCTTTTAGTGTCAGGTTTTTCAGGACACCGTCAACTGCTCCCTGGAGCATTTGCCAAAGTGAGCGGATCGAACAATCAATTGAATGAGTGCAGACGCTAACTGTACCGCGATGTTCATTGCAGAAATCCCCGTCATATAGTTTTCCTCCAAGAGCGTCAAGCACATCCTTGATCAAAATTTCACCCGCAGGACGGCTTAAATTATAACCGCCTATCTGTCCGCGTGAACTATCGAGGAATCCCCCCATTCTCAATGCACGCAATATTTTTGCTGTGTTATGCGTGGTAATGCCTTCGGCTTTGCTTATTTCGGGTATGGTGAGTCCTTTCTCGCTGCCCTGTTTGGCAACGCGGAGCAAACACCTTAATCCGAATTCTTCCTGTGTACTGAATTTCATTTATTCTATTACCGGTTAAATCAGCAGAGTTTCATATACCTCCTCTGCATTTGATATCAATACAATTAATTACCTTCGAACTTCGGTATCTTTGATCCGCATGCTTTGGCATGCAGTATTGCATCATACTGTTCTTTCGGAACGGACGGACCTTCTTTTTTGCAGTGCTCATTGAATGCAGCAATAAGTTCATCTGCAACCATATCTGCGGTTTTACCCTCGATGTTCATTCTCTGCATAAGGAAAACAAGCTCACTGCCCTTAAAAAGCGCCATGTATGGCGATGAAGGGGGGATTCCCGGAAGATATGAGCTTCTTAAATGATCAACAGCATCTCTATCCTGCCCAGCAAATACAGTTACAACTCTATCAGGGATGACATTGTTCTGAAGCGCGAGCGTTACGCCCGGCCTAGCGCTTCCGGCAGCACATCCGCAAACGGAGTTTATCATTACAAGCGTTGTACCCTCTTTAGCGCCAAGGTAAGCATCAACATCTGCCGGAGTAAGCAATTCCGCAAAACCTGCGGCAGTAAGCTCATCTCTCATTGGCTGAACAGCCTGCGGATCGTAAATAGGGACTCTTTGATTTATCTGGAACATTTTATTATTATTTTTTTGGTTTATAAAAAATCTAATTACTCTTTGTATTCTGATCAGGTAAACGTAATACCTTTTGTATTATATTTCAGAATAAGTTAAGCTGAAGCTTCGCTTCTTCGCTCATCATATGCATACCCCAGGTCGGCTCCCATACTACTTTTACCGTGCACCCGTTAACCCCGGGAATTGATCTTATCTTTCCTTCAACTTCCGGCGGCAGTGAGCCTGCAACAGGGCAGGCAGGAGAAGTTAATGTCATTTCAATTTCAACCTTGCCGTTATCTTCAATGTTTATCGTATAAATAAGTCCAAGTTCATAAATATTGACCGGGATTTCAGGGTCATATATGCTCTTCAGTGCTTCAACAATGCTGTTGTTAAGATCAGCCTTATCGACCTTATCTGCTGCAATTATTTTATTTTCTGCGGTATCTGACATATCAAAAATCTGTTTTTGTTTTATCAAGGTATTACAACACCTTGTTCAAATTTTATGTTCCAGTTGCTCTTTGGCTTTGTAAGCCATCGCATACATTTTCATCTGTTTTATCATCGCGGCAAGCCCGTTAGTACGTGTGCCCGCCAAATGCTGTTTCAGCCCTATCTTATCAATAAATTCCAGTTTCGCATTTATTATTTCTTCCGGTGATCTTCCGGAGAGAACTCTTATCAAAAGTGCGATTAACCCTTTTACAATTACTGAGTCACTATCTGACTTAAAAATAATCAAGCCGTTTTCGATCCCGGTTGTCAGCCAGACACTTGACTGGCAGCCTTTTACTTTATTGTCATCAGTGCGTTTATCTTCCGGGAAACCTTTTAGCTTTTTGCCAAGTTCAATAATATACTCGTATTTATCCTGCCAGTCTGAAAAAAAACCGAATTCTTCGGTAATCTCATCCTCTATTTCTTCAATTGTTTTTGTTTCCATTTGCTACTTCAAAATCCTGACAGCATTTTTCAATGCGTCTATAAAAAAATCAACTTCTTCAATTGTATTATAGAATGCAAATGAAGCTCTGGCAGTCCCCGGGATGCCGAACCAATCCATTAGCGGTTCGGTGCAGTGCTGTCCGGTGCGCACGGCAACACCGGAAGTATCCAGCATAATGCCGATATCAAGCGCATTGAGCCCCTCAACAACAAAGGAAAGAACGCTTGCTTTGTTTTCTGCAGTTCCGATTATCCTGATTCCCTCAATCTTGCTTATTTCATCTGTGGCATAATTCAGCAGTGCGGATTCGTGTTCACTGATATTTTCCAGTCCAATAGAATTTATATAATCAATAGCTGCTCCAAGTCCGATTGCGCCTTCTACATTTGGAGTACCTGCTTCGAACTTCATCGGGATTTCATTATATAAAGTCTTTTCAAAACTAACCGAGCTAATCATGTCACCACCCGTCTGGTAGGGAGGCATTGTCTCAAGCAGCTTTGCTTTTCCGTAAAGAACACCGATTCCCATCGGAGCATACATCTTATGCCCTGAAAATGCGTAAAAATCTGCGTTAAGCGACCGGACATCTACTTTTGTGTGGTGAACAGCCTGAGCTCCGTCAATTAAAACGGGAATATTCTTTTCATGGGCAAGCGATACTATTTCCTTGACCGGGTTGATTGTTCCGAGCGAATTTGAAATATGGCAAACAGCGACCAGCTTAGTTCGCGGGGAGATCAGTTTTTTATAATCATTAATTAACAGTTCGCCTTTATCGTTTACAGGAATTATCTTAAGTTTTGCTTTTTTCTCTTCACATAATACCTGCCATGGAACAATGTTAGCATGATGCTCCATTGCAGAAATTATTATTTCATCATCTTCTTTAATATTTTGCCTGCCGTATGAATAAGCCACAAGGTTGACCGCTTCTGTTGTACCGCGGGTGAAGATTATCTCGCGTGCTTCACGGGCATTTATATATTCTCTTACTTTTTCCCTTGCCTTATCATATGCTTCGGAGGCTTCGATGCTTATGGAATAAAGTCCGCGGTGTATATTTGCGTTATAGTTTTTGTAATAATTACCGATAGCGTTTATTACACTGTTCGGCTTTTGCGAGGTCGCTGCGTTATCAAAATAAACCAAAGGTTTGCCGCCCGCTGCCCTTTGTAAAATAGGGAAGTCCTTCCTTACTTTATCTGAATCAAATATTTTTTTTGTTATTACTGCTTCCATTTATTTCAGTTTTGCATAGACAATATGATTCAAATGATCGTGCAAAATTTGGCTTGTGAGTGTTTCGAAGATATCATTTGCAAATGCACGTATAAGCACTGTTCTTGCAAGCTCTTCACCAATACCGCGGGACCGGAGATAGAAAACTGCTTCTTCATCAAGCTGGCCGATAGCGGCACCGTGGGAACACTTTACGTCATCTGCATAGATTTCAAGCTGCGGTTTTGTATCTATCATTGCATCGCTTGTCAGTAATATAGCTTTGTTTGACTGGTATGCATTGGTCTTTTGAGCGTCAACCCTGACAAAAACTTTTCCGTTGAAGACTCCCCTGGAGGAATCATTTAACACTCCTTTATACATCTCATTGCTTTGGCAGTGCGGTTTGGCGTGATCTATCAGCGTATGGTTATCTACATGCTGCGAGCCTTCTGTTAAATATAAGCCATACAGGTTGCCGGTGCAGTTTTCGGCATCCAGAAGTGTATTGGTGTCATTCCTAACGATACTTCCGCCGAATGTAACACTGTAATGAGTAAAAACAGAACCTCTGTTCTGATATGCCTGAGTGCGGTTTACATGAAATGACTTCATGTTCTCATTCTGCAGCTTATAAATTTCAACATCAGCATTTTCACCCACTATCACTTCATTAACAACATTTGTCAGGTTTTCATTATCGGCCATACTGTGATAACTTTCAATGATCCTGACTTTCGAGTTACTGCCTGTAATAACCAGATTCCTGGGCTGTGAAAGTACATTCTCTCCTTCAGCGCCTGATACATTCAGGATATGTATATAGTCTTCGATAATTGCTCCATCAGGCACATAAAGAACCGTTCCATCAAATGCAAAAGCTGTATTTAGCGCAACAAATCCATTATCGATAGACGCATACTTGCCGAAATATTTCATCAAAAACTCAGGGTCATTAAGAACCATATTTCTGAAACTTTCTATTCTCACTCCGGAAGGCTGTTTATAAAAATGAGAAAGCTCTGGTACATAATTACCGTTTACAATTACTGCAAGATTTACTTTCAGCCCGGGAATGAGAAATTTTTCAATATCTTTTTTAGAGATCTTAACTCCCGTTACCTGCTTAAAATTGTATTTTAAAAGAGGTGCAATGTTAGTGTATTTCCATTCCTCGTTCTTAATAGTAGGAAAATCAAACTCTTCGAACTTAGAGATAGCATTTTTCCTCAGCTCGTGAAACGGAGTTTTTGATTCGCCGTTCAGGCTTTCTTCTATTTTCTTAAAGCTTGATATATACCAGTCTTTTGATCGTGTATTTTCCATTTTTCCTTCTGTAATTAAACTGTTTCGGCAGCGGGAACAGTATTTGTTACCCAGTCATAGCCCTTATCTTCAAGTTCCAAAGCAAGTTCTTTTCCGCCTGATTTTACTATCCTGCCGCTCACCAGTACGTGCACAAAATCGGGGACAATATAATTAAGCAAACGCTGGTAATGCGTTACAACTACAACTGCATTATCTTTATTCCTGAACAGGTTTACGCCATGTGAAACGACCTTCAGTGCATCGATATCAAGCCCTGAATCGGTTTCATCAAGTACTGCAAGTGTAGGCTGGAGCATCTGAAGCTGGAATATCTCGTTGCGTTTTTTTTCGCCGCCCGAAAAACCCTGGTTAACAGGGCGGTTGATAAGGTTATCATCAATACCCACCATTTTCATTTTTTCTTTCATGAATTTCAGGAAATGCATGGCGTCAAGCTCCTCAAGCCCCTTGTGCTTTCTGATCTCGTTGAGTGCAGTCTTAAGGAACGATGCATTGCTTACCCCGGGTATTTCCACGGGGTACTGGAATGCCAGAAACACGCCTTCGCGCGCTCTTTCTTCAGGAAGCATATCAAGCAGGTCTTTGCCGTCTAGAGTGACTTCTCCGCCTGTTATTTCGTAGCCTTCTTTGCCTGCAATTACGTTGGCAAGCGTGCTTTTACCTGAACCGTTTGGCCCCATAATTGCATGCACTTCTCCGCGGTTTACCTGCAGGTTAATTCCTTTAAGTATTTCTTTATCTTCAACTCTTACGTATAAGTCTTTTACTGTTAACATTTATTTTCCTCTCAATTTCCCCGAATGGAGATGACTTGAGTTTATTTTTATTATTGTATTATTGATAATTGTTAGTTGCCAATTGATAATTGTTATCCCACGCTTCCTTCAAGCGAAATGCTTAACAACTTTTGCGCTTCGACGGCAAACTCCATTGGAAGTTCACGGAATACATCTTTAC
This sequence comes from Ignavibacteria bacterium, assembly GCA_025451455.1. Taxonomy (GTDB): domain Bacteria; phylum Bacteroidota; class Ignavibacteria; order Tepidaquicellales; family OLB5; genus OLB5. Next base: position 19,493 of record JANWKI010000080.1, on the reverse strand, counting down.
AGTATCCGTTCACTATCATATTGATCGCATCTTCCATTGCTATGCCGCGCTGCCTCAAATAAAATAGCTGGTCTTCGCCTATCTTTGAAGTTGTTGCTTCATGCTCTACTTTCGCAGACTTGTTAGCTACTTCTATGTAGGGGAAAGTATGTGCACCGCATTTATCGCCTATAAGGAGTGAATCACATTGTGTAAAGTTGCGCGCATTTTCTGCTTTTTTGTGCACTCTTACCAAACCGCGGTATGAATTATTGCTCTTACCGGCTGAGATGCCTTTGGAAACTATGGTGCTCCTTGTATTTTTGCCCAAATGGATCATCTTCGTGCCTGTATCAGCCTGCTGGCGGTTATTGGTTACAGCTACGGAATAGAATTCTCCGACAGAATTATCGCCCTGCAGAATGCAGCTTGGATATTTCCATGTTATTGCAGAGCCGGTTTCAACCTGTGTCCATGTGATCTTTGAATTTTTCCCTCTGCATGCTCCGCGCTTGGTAACAAAATTATATATCCCGCCCAATCCCTCTGAATTACCCGGGTACCAGTTTTGTACTGTTGAATATTTTATTGTTGCATCATCAAGTGCAACCAGCTCAACCACTGCAGCATGGAGCTGGTTCTCATCTCTCATCGGGGCTGTGCATCCTTCGAGGTAACTTACGTATCCGCCTTCATCAGCGATAAGCAGTGTGCGCTCAAACTGCCCGGTGCCGCTGGTATTTATGCGGAAGTACGTGGATAGCTCCATCGGGCATCTTACTCCTTTTGGTATGTAGCAGAACGAACCATCACTGAAAACTGCAGAGTTTAACGCAGCGTAAAAATTATCTGTATAAGGAACCACCGAACCGATGTATTTTTTTACAAGATCCGGATGCTCCTGAACAGCCTCACTCATCGAACAGAAAATTATCCCAAGCTTCGAGAGTTCTGCCTTAAAAGTTGTCGTAACCGAAACGCTGTCAAATACTGCATCAACAGCAACTCCTGTTAATCTTTTCTGTTCCTGAAGCGATATGCCGAGCTTTTCGAAGGTCTTAAGTAATTCAGGGTCAACCTCATCAAGCGAGTTGAGAGATATTTTCTGTTTCGGGGCGGCGTAATAAATGATATCCTGAAAGTCCACTTCCGGATAAGAAATATTTGCCCAAGCGGGCTCATTTTCTTTCGTAATAGTCAGCCAGTGGCGGAAAGCCTTTAATCTCCATTCAAGCATCCATTCAGGCTCATCTTTTTTCAAAGATATTGCCCTTACTGTCTCTTCAGAAAGCCCCTTCGGGATGACATCAGTCTCTATTTCTGTCTGAAAGCCATATTTGTAATCCTTTATGGCAAGCTCTTCAACATTGCTTACTTCTGTGCTCATTTTGGCGGAATATTTAGTTTTTCTGCATTAATTAATGAACAAAGATACTCTATCTATACAAAAAAGTCAAGATTAAAAACAGGTATTTTTCTGAATAAAGGGGCTGTATTTAACTACATTTTAAACTTACTGATCTGCTCCAGCAGCCACGACTTGTTCTCTATAACACTAGGGTTGATATGATTGATCTCTTCTGTAATATCTCCGAGGTTTTTCCTTTCTCCGCCTAATTGAATATTTACAAGCCTGCTTGTGAAATTAACATAGTTTACAAACCTGGTTTTAACGAAATCAGGAAGGAATTTAGCTGTAGAGAGAAAATGCCGGTAAGAATCAATAATGTTCTTTGCCATTTCAAAATCACCGGTCTCATAATATATCTTAAGCTGGTGATTCTTTACCCTTAGCTGGTAATAGAAATCATCAATAGAAACCTTAGAAAGCCCTTTCAAAGCTTCTCCGTAATTCCCTTTCCTGTAATTGAAGGTGGCTTTACAGAAATCATATGCATTGTTCCTTAGTTCCGGCTGAAGCATGTTTTTATATTTTTCCATGAAATTCTCAGTCCATTCAAAATCACCCTCCTGTAACCCGGAACCGATGATGGTCATGTATGAACTTTCTGCCAGGTATTTTCCATCCAAAGGATAAAGGCCGTTTTCAATTGACTCTTTTAATATCCTGTAGTTTTCCTTCTTGAATTCGGGCTTATCTTTAAGTGAACGGATTTTTGTAAAATTATAAAGTTCTATATAAATATATCTCAGATCCTCTTTATCTATAAAATCAATATTATCTTTAAGCAGATCTCTTATTATGTAATATGCAGCATCGTCATCTTCGTCATTGCTTAAGATTATCATGTTGATTAAGATCTTTATTACAGGATTATCCTCAAGCGGGCGGTCTTTAAGATATTCAAGAATGTAATTCAGCATCTTGAAATCATAATCCTGTTTTATACTCATATCCTGGCCTTTGGATATAAGTGCATATTTAAGAATTTTATAAACCGTATAGTCAACGAAGAGGTCAATTTCTTCCGTTATGTCTTCATAGTTCTCATTTCTTTTGCCAAGAGCTTTGAATTTCTGCATATAGCTTCTTTTTTGCTTGAAGAATGAATACCTGGAAAAAAGGTTCATGCTGTTTATAATTTTTCCCTTATCCATCTTTTTACCGGTTTCTTTGATCTTGTCTGTGAAATGTCTTTCAAGGTCTCTCTCAGCCAGCTGCTGCAATGTCAGCCTGCTGATAAGCAAATCCTGTTTCATGAACTCCAATTGCGCCAGGAAATTCTCAACAAGCCCCAGCATTCTTGACTGGAGGTCACGGATCCTCTTATCCATGAATTCTTCTTTTGGATATATCTTACTGAAAATTGCCCTCTTATCCAAACCTTCAAAGTGAGGGTATTCTTTCTTAAGCATTTTGAAAAACGTGACTAGCTGTTCGCTGGTGTTAAAAAATGGCGAATTTATGTAATTTTCAAGCTTTTCGAGTTCATTTTTATCGAAAGCTTTCAGCATGATAATTAATTTTGAGTCTTCAAGTTCCATGTTCATTCGACAAATTACCCTATAATACCTTATTTTTTGTACAGAATCCAATAATATCGCTATGACCGCATTCGACAACGCTGAAAATCTTTCTTTTACATAACAAGTTTCAATAATATATATTTGTTGTAAAGGGGCGTGCATTATGATTGAAAGATTAAATATTTTTATCAAAAACATACTTGCAATATCTGAAGCTAAGACTAAATTGAACAGGCTTTCAGGCACCTGTAAATAAGGAAATTTTATGAAACAAAATAAACAGGGAATAACTAACTATATAATCAAGCAGCGGTATTATATAGAGCCCAGTCTACTCAACGGATGGGTACTCAGAAAAGAAGGTTCAAACAGCATAATGAAAAAAGCTAAGTACAAATTAATGCTTTTATACTTTGCCGAAGATATTTTATGCATGCAGAAAGCAGAGCTTAGAATATGCGATGCAAACGGAATGCTGGAAGAAATAATAGATTTTGATAAGTTAGGTAATTCATAATATAACTAAAGGTATCAGCCCCCGAGCCAATGTAATGGCGAGACTGCATTTTTTCTGAATTATTAGTATATTTAGGGAAATGGTTTCGCCAATTGCTTTATGTAAAAACCTAAAAAGAAAGGGATAGAATATGCCAAACAATATTAATCAGCAAGTGATAGATTTTACAGCTGAATACGTCGGGCAGTCACCGGGCTCAATTGATGATTCGACATCCTACAGCAGCATTGGAATTCAAAGCGAAGAAGATCTCATTCAATATATTGTTGAATTGGAACAATTCTTCGGTTTACCTTATGAAGCCGGAGACCAGAATGGAATTGAAGTTGTGGGAAATGCAGTTCAACTGATCAAAAAGAAATTGGGTGAATAGCAAAAATAAGCACATGAGGATTTTCTTCGGAAATCTAATAATCTCCCGTTGACTGAAAATCCTGAAAAGATCCTTTAAAAGGCCATACCATTCAATACAATGAGATGGCTTTTTTTAATTTCTAAAAATTAAAGCAGATCGTCCCGCATAAATAAAAAGGCAACAGGTTCTTTCAGAATACTGGGAGCATTCTTACTAAAAACGTTAGCCACCCTTACCTAGCTAACTCCCGTTGCCATAATCTTTATATTATAAAAAGAACCGTGTTTCTCTTTGTGTTACTCTATTGCAAATATAATAATTTCTTGCTTTATGTCAATAGGACAAAATTTGGTATTATGACAAATATCGCAACAATAAAAACCTGTTGTGAATAAACCTGCCGTTATGAATTGACGTTGCCAGATTACCCTCAAAAACCTTAAATTTTTTGCAAAAAAGGGGTATTTATTGGGTGATTTACACTCCCTTTTCCAACAGGGATTCCAATAATATGGCAAGTGAAAAAGCTTATACCGTGTTAAAATATCTTTATGATAAAAAGACAATATCTGCCCTTAATATTAAAATTAATTGTTTTATTTTTGCCCAAGGGAGGAATCATCAATGCAAAAATTTGTGAAGGAGCTTTCTTTAGCAGTACTTTTAGTTTCTTGTATGATCTCGTTTCAGCAGTGCGGTGATGATGCATTAAACCCGGAGCAGGATTTTGTGAGCGGGACCATCACATTTAAAAATACAAATTTATTGACCACCGGAGGATACTACGGAGTATCGGTTTACTCAGATGCAGCAAATCCTTTCAGCCAGAACCCGCTGGCAATTGATTCGGTAGATATCAGCATTTCAGGAAACACTGCCACGGCATACTATAAGATCTCCGGACTGGCTTCTGCCGATTATTACATTGGTGCTGTGTGGATAAGAAGCTCTGATAACTGTGTCAGAGGAGTATTGGGCACTTATGGCTGTGATACTCTCTACAATTGCACAAGCAGTATCAAGGTAACTGTCCCAACAGCTGCAGGAACCGGCAACCTGAATTTTTCGTGCTGGACAGATACCTTGAGAAGATTATACTCTCCGCCTTCGTGTCCATAGGCTTTTTCAAATTCAGAGCTTTGCTCAATTGATTTCATTTGAAATTAACTGACTAAATTTTAAATTGTATTAATTTTTTAATCATATAAATAATAAAATGGCAAGCGGACCATCTAAACAGGATTTGGAAATGTACTGGCAATCAAGCCGTCAGTATTTTGATGAACTGGCAGCATATTATAAACAGGCTGACCCCGAATATTACAGAACTAATATGCAGCCCTTTTATGATAACCCAATGGGTAATGCATCCACTGGCGGTAAAACCGGAAGCAGCGGAGCGGCAAAACTACTCGTTGTAATAGTGATATTCTTCTTTATTCTGGGGATTGGCGGAGTTGCTGCGTATTTTGTGATCAGTAAGTACTCCACAGATGAAACGGAATCTATTGATAAACCGGATAAGGAAGACCGTAAATCGGATCAGAAAGATAAAGTTGTAACTAAAGAGAAAGATGATACTAAAACTTCAAAGAACGATGATTCCGATAAGGATGATAATTCCTCACTTTCATCCGATGATCATTTCATAATCGGCTCGAAGAAGATCGGGGAAAAAGATTACGATAAGGCAGAGTACCACTTAAAACAGGTCAAGCCCGGCACGCAGTATTACGAACAGTCAAAACAGCTTCTTGAGAGCCTTAAGTTCCTGAGAAAATACGATAAATGATGAATATTGAAATTATATAATGGCAAGCGGTCCCTCAAAACAGGAACTGGAAATGTACTGGCAGTCAAGCCGTCAGTATTTTTATGAACTTGCCGAACATTATAAGAAGAACGACCCGGCTTATTATAAAGAATTTATCCAGCCGTTCTACAGCAACCCGTTCCGAGCCGGAGGTGAAACCTCCTCCGGGAAAAGATCAGGCTGTGCCGGGAGGAGCATACTATTATCGGCAGTTATGATGGTTATTGCCATTGGGGGAGCTGCAGTGTTTTTCCTTATTAATGGATCAGATGACAGAACCGTTGATAAAAAGAAAGATACTGAATACAAGAGAGATACAAAGGAAGAAACTATTACAACTGACTCGGTTTCAATTACCGAGCCACCCAAAGAAATCGACCCGGAAACTTCAATTCATTACAGGAGGGGAGTCAAATTATTCGAACAAAAGGAATACAGGCTTGCGGGGAAGTACCTGAGGAACGTTCCGAAGAGCGATCCGAATTATGAGGATGCTCAAAGAATGCTTAAGATAATTGAAACTATTGATCAGAAGAATGAAAGGAAAAAACCGATAGAGCGCATCAGGTAAATGTGTTTTTTTGTAAATAATGGATTTAAATAGAACAGGGGTCTTTTTCAAGACCCCTTTGGTGTTCTATTTGTTTTCTGGGGAACTCTGCCGGTTGCAGCAGAGCATTATCATAATTAAGCTTTTACAAGCTTTCTTTTCTTTATGTATCTTACAAGTATATATATTATGAGTCCGAATATCACAATAATCGGTGACAGAGCAATTATAAAAGTTATTATCCCGCTGAGTACCGAAGTGAATCCCGAAAGCCCTTTTTCTATTCCAAGCCCGAGCTCATAGAAGAATCCACCACCTGAAGAGGTATTAAGTATTGCAGGCTCAAAAATGCTTACCGTTAATGTTGAATAAGATGCTTTGTCCTTGAGCATTCTCAATCTGCCCTGTGTTTTTTCTATGTTCTCTCTGACAGAGGCAAGCTTCTGCTCGACTTCAACAATTGCTGAAAGATTTGCGGTTTTTTCCGAAAGCAGCTTTAGTAATCTGGATTCAAGCTCCTGCTGTGTTTTAAGCCTGGCTTCCGAATCCATAAACTCTTCTGTAACGTCCTGCCCGTTGATGTTCTGGTTCATTACCTTGCCAATTTTGCCAAGCTCATCGATGAGTGCATCGAATTTATCAGCAGCTACGCGTATTGTTACAGCGCCCTGCTTCTTCCCGCTTGGATTTACCACCGCCGATGAATTAGTTATGTATCCGCCGAGTCCTCCGGCAATTTGTTTAACCTTAGCTTCCGTTTCACCGAAATTATCTGCCTCGAGATTCATGGTGCCGGAGCGGATTATCATTCGTTTATCCTGTGTATTGTAATTTTCACTCTGCTGCTGGTAGCTTATTTGCTTTATATCGCCGTCAGGTTTATTTTCACCGGATCTTAGCATTACATTGTTTTTTGGTGATGATACTTCATCATTTGTTACCGTTGTCGGGGGAACCTCTAAATCGGAGATGCCTGAAATTTTCTGGTTTTGGGGCGGCTGTTTATCTGATGTCTGGCAGGCATTCAGTACCACTATAAAAGGCAGAATGTATGCTAAAAGTAATGTTTTTGTGTATTTCATTTCTGTAACCTCACGGGTTTTGTTATTTTGTATACTGCTGATAATTTGATTTTGTTTCATAGGTAAAAGTACTTATTTATTTGATGTCAGAACAGAAAACAGCCACGAAGGCACAAAGTCACAAAGCCCTCTTTTGATTTTGTCATTCCCGTCCCGCATCAAGTGCGGGATAAACTCCGTCGGGGGTACTCTCTGGGTCATCCATTCATTAATGACCGCCCGGAGGTTTCCTCATCCTGAGCCTGTCGCCTGCCTGCTGCAGGCAGGAAGGATGATGTTTCCGCTCCGTGACCGACTGTGGATTAATTTGGAAAAAAGAGATCTGCCACTAATGTACACAGATTTTCACGAATTGAACAAATTAGAATATATGAAAAAGACTGATTAGTGAAATTCGTACAATTCGTGGCCGAAGTTTTTATGTTTTGTAGGGACAAGCCTGCGTCCCTGTCCGTTTTGGTGATAATGACCGCCCGGAGGTCGGACGCTACAAAGTTTATTGGGAACCTCTACACAATTTTTAAGATAGTTTAATTAAAACCCGAATTTTATATTTAAGGTATGATAAAACACTTATTTGTTATTTATTTTTTGTTCCTTGCTGTCTGCATAAAAGCGCAGGAGCGGAATGTGAATGATGTACTGGATTATACGCTGCTCTGCCGGGGCTTGACAAGACAGGATATTACCATCCCCATCGAATTCTTTTCTGCTGCGGAGAAATCACCCACCAATGACTCAAAGCTGATACTGCCGCTTGTTAAAGATATGATGGTAAATCCCCTAAGAAGCATGACCTGGCTTGATAGTGTTAGTGAGTTTGATAAAATGTATAAAGAAAAACTCGCAGCTAACCTTTTTGAGATGATTGGGGATAAAAGAAGTAACAGTGAAGAAATTGAGTATGAAATGATATTTAAAGATTTGAATCATTTAACAAACGAACTTGAGAAAAACCTGATAAAAAACAGAATTACTAGAAATGAATTATTGTCAAAACTATCAAATAATGATAAAAAGTTTTTAGAGAAAAAACTGCTATCAATTATAGATGAGGGAAATGAAGACTACCCAGATGAAACAAATATTTTTCAGTATAATAACCGCCGTGATTCATCAATCATCACAACTAAAAAAGTCATGGATCTTTTGAGCTCTCTTTTCGATCCGGAGATCAAGAAAGACGGCAGAAAGAATATGAGAAATTCTTCTTATTCTGACTTATATTATGTAATGCAAATCAATGAATGGGTGAGGTCATTTATTAAAAGATCAGATGAACATTTTGAAATTAATAATAGTTCGGTATCAGGAAATTTCTTTTATTATTCTGATAATAATGGCATCCGTATAGCCATCGGCGGACCCGGTAGAAATATTTACACCGGCAGATTTGATTATATCTTTGATATAGGCGGCGATGATATTTATAATATTGATGGACACCCCACCACTCGCCAGGGCGAGTCACCCCTGTCAAGAGGGGAATTAAACAATAGCGGTTTTTCGTGTATTATCGATATGTCCGGTAACGATTACTATACTACCTCCAGTGATTTTGCTTTAGCAGGGGGACTCTTTTCATCATCATTTATATTTGATAAAGAAGGCGATGATTTTTACGAATCAAAGGGCAGCGGAAATCTAGGTGCGGCAATTGGCGGCTTAGGTCTGCTTTACGATGAAAAGGGCAACGATACTTACAAAGGAATTTCATTTTCCATCGGGGCCGGATGTTTTGGTGTCGGACTTTTGGTTGATAGAGAAGGCAATGATTTCTACATAGCAAACTCATATTCACAAGGTTTTGGGATGACCGAAGGCGTTGGAGCTATTGTTGATAATAAGGGCAATGATTCATACCTTGTTGATTCTCGTTCACTCGATATTGGCAGATACAACGATCACTATGTTTCAATGTGCCAGGGGTATGGACTCGGTCTACGGCCCTATTACGCGGGCGGTATCGGGCTTATTATAGAAGGAGAAGGAAATGATATCTATAATACTGATATCTTCGGGCAGGGCGGGGCATACTGGTATTCACTCGGTGCTATTGTAGATAAATCCGGTCATGATAAGTACAACGGCTACCAGTACTCGCAGGGTGCGGGTATTCACTTGGCGGTCGGACTCCTGAAAGATTATGACGGGTGGGATTTCTACCAGTCAAATGGGGTATCACAGGGCTGCGGCCATGATTTTGGATTCGGCATGCTTTGGGATGTTAAGGGTAACGATAATTTTTCGGCTTATTCGCTCTCACAGGGTGCAGGTAATGCTGATGGTATCGGCATTTTGATAGACGAAAGCGGGGTTGACGGTTACCTGAATAAATATCCCGGCTTAACGCGTGGTTACGGCAATCCGAGAAGAGAGTACGGAAGCATTGGTGTGTTCCTTGATATGTCCGGAACAGATTATTATTCCCAGCCCGGTTATGACAGCACTCTTATCAACTCATCACAGTGGGGAATTGTAAATGATTTTTATCTTGCCGATCTGCCATCACAGGTAAGCGGTGATAATTTTAAGGTTGAAGTTGATTCAGCAAAAAATATTGATCCCGCCGAATTGAAGGAAGGCAGCTACTTTACAGAAAGTCATAATGGTCATTATTCAACCGAGCAGTATTTCAAAATGGCAATGACTATCGAGCCCAGATTTTCTCTCTGGCAGGAATATGGTTTCAGGAAGCTGATAGAAGACAGCCTGAATTCCGCTAATTATGTATTGACGCAGCTCGGAACTGATGACCACCGTGTAACCCAGGTGTTGAGAGTGCTTTCACAGAAGCTGCAGAAACCGGTTGCTGATGCAATACTCGGAAAATTAAATGATTACATTGCAGGCAAAACTGAAATGACACAGCCGGAGGTAAGCTTTGCATGTTATATTTTCGGCGAAACAGGGAATCCGGCCGGTAAAGATATTTTGCTGCAATTGACTTATGATGAAAATTACAGGGTGAGGACATCGGCAATAAATGCGCTGGGAAAGATAAAGTATGACAGGCAAGATACCGAATTTATTAAAAATGTTTCTGCAAGGCTGAGCGGTTTGGCCGGAGAAAAGAACGAAAGGAAATTATACAGCAAAGATATAGCATTTGCTCTTGGAAATTACATCTCCAATGAAAGTTTTGATGCTCTTATGGGAATGCTGGACGACTCATACTATGGTGCAAGATTTGTAGCAGCAGGAAATCTTTCGAAGTTCGACCAGCTTCGGTTACTCACCGCAACAGATAACAGCTTTCCCAACTTTCCGCAGGAGATAATCCCGCTTGTTGCTTTTATCCAGTCATTGGGTGAGCTCAGCGAAACAGATTTCATGATATTTGAAAGCTTCATAAAGCTTTCACCTGTTTTTGAAAGTGATGCAATTATTATAAATCTATGTGAAGCAATAAAGCAAAGGAAGAATAAGTCAGTTAATCAGGGGTTTACCAATTGGTGTGATATAGAAATTAATCTTTTGCAGGGAAAGGTGAAATCAGTAATCAGATGACTTAGATTATTCATCCGATGACTTCAAGTCATCGGATGAGTAGGGCAACATCAATCGGTTCAGCTTCGCCATAAATTACCACACGCAGCCCTGTTGGCGCCTCTCCGTTATAGACTATAAATGAAATCGAATTCATACCTGCACGAAACCCTTCACCTTCTTTTATCTCAAATGGAAATAACCCCGTTTCAAAGGCATTATAAAGAGTGAAGTTATTTGTATTATTTCCGTTAATCATAATGCCGCTGCCGTTATTATCACTTGTCCAATAACCCCGTATTTCGGCTGTTTCGGGTTTGAATCCATCAAGGGAAAATACCAGCGTATAAACATAAACACCCGGAGCGTTAAATTCGCCTGCATCAGCCCTCGGAGCTATCCATTTTGATTCATTGTCATTTTGAATCCATGGCCCGATAGGGAATGCTCCGGAATAAACTACCTTAACATCGGGACCGGGAAATCCTGCATCAGCACTTGCTGAAAGGAAATAATGCGGATCAGTTTCGCCATCTGCAACGGGGTACTTATTATTATCAACTCCCGTATTGTAGAGGCCGGGAATGGGAAGTTTTTTTCTATCCTGGGAATAAGTACCGGGTACATTGAAAAATATACCGAAAAGAAATAATAATGTTAATATGATCCTGAATTTCATCGGGAATAAAATATAATAATTTTTCAATGGAGTCAATCTATTTTAGAGGTTTTATGCAACGTATATTAATGAAACAAGGGGGCAGGCCCCTCTGTTCCCGAAAATTGAAACAATTTTAGTGTAAATTACTCTTCTTTTCTTTCTATCTTTACATCACCTTTTTTGTAATCATGCTCTTCAGGTTCAACTCGCTTCAACATGCCCATTTTAATTTTCGGTTCAGGATCTTTCTGCTGAATTTCGCCCTGTATTATTCTTTCGGTTGTATCAGTTTTGATGGTATCAGTAAGCTGTATCGGAGCAATTTTCCCGACAGTCATATCGTCATCATTATTCGAATTATTTATTTTACAGGTTGAATCCTTCACCATGTTCCAGTTTACTGCACCCATTGTCTTTTCATTAAAATTCGGGGGCATTGAATTTGTATCACCATTGTAATTAATTGGTTTACTGGTTGAATCCACTATTTCGACAGCGCCCTGTAACTCTTTATACTCACCGCCTCCATAACCTGAATTCCCGCATCCTGATAATGCCGCTGAAGCAAATAATATCAGTGCAAGCGCTGTTGCCCTGAAAGGTGTTAAAACCGGTAATAAAAATCCCGGAAAATAAAATTTCGGTGCATCAATTTCCAGCTTAAGCCTTGGAACCTCCGCCGTTTCACCTTCGAGCTGTTCGGTACGGAATCTGCCGCAGACCTTCTTATCCATATTCTCTAGCAGGAATTTCTGAATGTCGGCTTCATTCTTTTTGGAAAAATCAACAACGGTTTTGGAGCATACCTTGCAGAAAGCCCCTTTTTCGTTCGGAGTCATTTTACCCCAATCTTCATGGCATGGCTCTGGAATGTGGATTTTGAACAGATTTTCGTGTGTCATATTAAATTTGATATATGTTGATTCATAGATTGTTTACTCTGCTGAAAGACCGAATGTTCCCTCAATACTGACCCAAATCATAGTATAAAGCCCCGATTTTGTGTAATTTTGAACATAAATAAGTTGATCTTTCAATTTAAACAAAACCTATTATGCATGAAAAAAGTATAGAATTACTGAACAAAGCAGCAGCCGATGAGCTCAGCGCAGTACACCAATATATGTATTTTCATTTTCACCTTGATGACCTGGGGTATGACCTTCTTGCGGGACTTTTCAAACGTACTGCAATTGAAGAAATGATGCACGTAGAAAAACTTGCGGAGAGAATTCTGTTCCTCAAAGGCGATGTGGAAATGATACCTGCCGAAAAAACACAGTACATTACTGATGTAAAAGGAATGCTGGAGCGTGCGCGGAGTATGGAAGAAGGAAGCGCAAGAGATTATAATTTATGGGCAAATGAATGCTCGGCAAATGCCGATGCAATTTCCAAGCAGCTGTTTGAATCCCTTGTTGCAGATGAAGAAAGACATTACCAGCAGTATGATACAGAGCTTGATAATATTGCGAAGTTCGGGACAAACTACCTCGTATTGCAATCGATCGAGAGAAGCAAGAATGTTGCAGCTCCTCCTGCCGGCGCGTAAACATAAAAATTTATGCAGAGACCTTCTCCCGAAGACCTGCCTGCTGCAGGGAGGGACTCTGCATTTTTAAATGATTTGGAAACGAAACAAGGGGGCATGCCCCCTTGTTCTATACAATAAAGTCCTTTACTCTTGTTTTATGCTTCTTTTTTTATTTTTGCTTTTTTATTTTTTCCTTTTACACTTCATAATACAAATGGAATTCATACGGATGCGGCCTTAATGCCATTGGCTTTATCTCGTTTTCCATTTTGTAGTTAATCCATGTTTCTATCAGGTCATCGGTAAATACTCCGCCCTGTTTCAGATACTTATTATCGTTTTCGAGATTTTTGAGTGCATGCTCAAGGTTATCGGGAGCCTGGGGAATATTCTTCAGTTCCTTGCTGCTCAAATGATAAATATCCATTTCCATAGCTTTGCCCGGATCTATCTTATTCTTAATTCCGTCAATTCCCGCCATAAGCATTGCAGAAAATGCGAGGTATGGATTCGATGTGCCATCGGGGCAGCGGAACTCGACTCGCTTTGCTTTCGGGCTGTTCGAGTACATTGGTATCCTGATAGCTGCGCTCCTGTTTGCTTTGGAATATGCAAGGTTCACCGGCGCTTCGTAACCGGGTACAAGCCGTTTATATGAATTTGTTGTCGGATTCGTAAATGCGAGAAGTGACGGCGCATGTTTCAATAATCCGCCGATATAATATAAAGCGATTTTACTAAGGCCTGCATATTCATTTCCTGCAAAAAGCGGCTTGCCGCCCTTCCACAGGCTCTGGTGTGTATGCATTCCGCTGCCGTTATCGCCGAATATGGGTTTGGGCATAAATGTCGCTGTTTTCCCAAAGCTCCGAGCAGTATTTTTCACGATGTATTTGAACATCATCAGCTTATCGGCGCATTCAACCATCGGGCAGAACTTGTAATCAATTTCAGCCTGTCCGCCTGTTGCAACTTCATGGTGCTGTGTCTCAACTTCAATTCCCGCATCAATCAAATGCTGAACCATTACATTCCTGATCTCGTTGGTTGAGTCAGCCGGCGGAACAGGGAAGTAACCTTCCTTCTGCCGGATCTTGTGGCCGAGATTTACCTCAAGCTCGGTGCCAGTGTTCCAATATGCTTCACGGGAATCAACCTTATACCAGCTGCTGTATTCATTCACATTATAGGCAACATGGTCTAAGATAAAGAATTCGGCTTCGGGTCCGCAGTAAATAGTATCGGCAATTTTAGTTGAGCGCAGGTATTCTTCTGCTTTTTTGGCAATGTACCGCGGGTCACGGCTGTAAGGCTCGTTCGTTGCGGGGCTAACAATATCGCAAATCATGGATAGATTCTTTGTGCTCATGAACGGATCGATATTCGCCGTTTCAGGGTCAGGAAAGATAAGCATATCGGATTCGTTAATGGATTTCCATCCCCTGATAGAAGAGCCGTCGAAACCAAGCCCCTCTTTGAAAACCCCTTCATCGAGCAGTTTAGCGGGTATGCTGAAATGCTGCCACTGGCCGGGCATATCTGTAAAGCGAAAATCTATCATCTTGACGTCATACTTTTTAACCATAGCAAGTACGTTTTTGATTGCTGCGGAGTTTGCTGCCATTTAATTCCTTTCTCCTTTTTTTAACCCCTCCATAACCCTCCCCGAAAGGGAGGGAACTATAGAGAAGCTGTGTTATTTTATAATGTAAAATACATTTTATATTCAAACGGGTGAGGCATCGTGTTTATGGAATTGATCTCACGGTGCTTGTTCTCTATCCACTGGCTGATAAGCTCACCGGAAAAAACATTATCGCGCCTTAAGAACTCGCTGTCTGATTCCAATGCATCCAGCGATTCCTCCAGGTTGCGCGGGAGGAAATGAACTTTCTCGCTGTGTGAATGGTCTACAATATTCTTGTCAAACGGACCGAAGCCTTCTTTTACCGGATCGATCTTGTTTATGATGCCGTCAATTCCTGCCATTAAAATTGCTGAAAGGCAAAGGTATGGATTTGCTGTTGAGTCCGGCGGGCGGTATTCAAATCTAGTCAATTCCGGATTTGAAATATAAGATGGTATCCTGATAGCCGATGACCGGTTGCCCTTGCTGTACGTCAATGCTACCGGCGCTTCAAATCCTGGGACAAGCCTCTTGTATGAATTAGTGCTTGGATTTGTGAATGCAGAAAGCACTCTGCCGTTTTTCAGCAGGCCGCCGATGAAATATCTTCCTGTTTGATTGATATTGCCATACTCACCCTTTTTGTATAATGAGTTCTTTCCCTTTGATGTAAGGAAAGTATGCAGATGCATCCCGCTGCCCGGCTGCTTGAACATCGGCTTTGGCATGAATGTTATGAAAATATCATTTTGTTTAGCGAGATTAAAGAGTGCATATTTTACTGTGACAATATTATCTGCTGTCTTAAGAAGCGGCTCAAAATAAGTTTCAATTTCCTGCTGGCCGCGCTCGCCGGTTTCGTGGTGATGGTATTTCACCCTTATGCCGAAATCTTTAAGTGTTTTGCACGCCTTATCACGGAAATCATCATATACATCAAACGGGTTTACAGCGTGGTATGCATTCGAGAAGAATTCCTCGGCGTGCTCAACTTCGTAGAATGAAGCCGATGTACGCGTATCGTATTTTACCTTTGAGAATATGTAGAACTCAAATTCAGGCCCCCACCAGGAGAGGTCACTGCCCGTATATTTTTTCACCAGGGCTTCTGCCATTTTTGCAAGGTGCCTGCCATCCTGCGAGAACGGAGTCCTTTTATCATCGGTAAGGAAGATATTTGCGTAAAAGCTGAGTGCGGCGGTTTCCCTGAACGGGTCAACGAATGCCGTTTCAAGGTCGGGGATAAGTATCATATCGCTCTTTTCGACTTTCCTGAAACCATAGCTGGAGCCGTCAAATCCAACACCCTCATTTATCATGTCTGGAATAATATTCTTATAAACCGGAAGTGATACGTGATGCAGCCTGCCTGTAAGATCGATGCATTTAATGTCGATTATCTCGATTTTCTTTTCTTTTATAAGCTTCTCGATATTTTGAATTTGTATGGCGGAGTTTTTCATTAATGTTTTTTTAAGTTTTTCAGATCCAGGGTAAAATTTTCTTTGTGTGAAGAAAGGACTATTGATGTTCTTGTTGAACGGACGCCCTTCCATGACTGTATCTTTGCAAGCAGTTTTTCCAGCGACGAGGTGTTCTCTGTCCGTATCTTAAGTATGTGAGAACCGTCGCCGGTTATTGAATGGCATTCAAAGATTTCGGTTGTACTCAGGGTATGGTTAATAAAATCTTTATAATGAGAAGATGAATCGCTTGTTACAAATATGAATGCAGTAATATCTTTGCCGAGGGATTTGTGTGCGAGCTTTGTAAAATAGCCTTCAATTATTCCGGATGCTTCAAGCTTATTCATCCTGTCGGTGACAGAGGGGAGCGAGAGCCCGATCTTCTCGGCTATTTCGCTTCGCTTGATCCTTCCATCAGTTTGTAAAAGCTCAAGGATCTTAATATCTGTTTCGTCAAATGCAGATGTCATCTGAATATTCCTAAATTATTAAGGAAATACTATTAAATAAACTTATTTAATAAGGTTGTAATGATATTATACCTGCAAAGATAAGGCAAAGTGTTCATTTTGTCAATAGTTAATTAAATGTCGTACTGGGGTTTTCTGCTTTTCGGGGATGGATGAAAATGTCCTGTCTGTATTTAGTTTCCGCTTGATAACACACCCCTTCCGCTTCGCTCCCTCCCCTCTCGAGAGGGGAATGGATATTTTATTCCCCTCTTGAGAGGGGTGTCCGGTGAAAATCGGGACGGGGTGTGTAAAAAATACTAAATCTAAGTATACTAACTGAACTCTACTATCTGAATGCTGCTAAACTAAATCAGATTCATTGAAGAAATGCGCAATTTCATTTTTAGCATTTTCGGGTGAATCCGAACCGTGAACTATATTCCGCTCGATCGAATCAGCGTACATTTTGCGGATCGTTCCTTCTTCTGCATTCTCGGGATTCGTTGCGCCGATGAGTTTCCTGAAATCCATAACCGCATTTCCTTTTTCCATGCAGATCGGTATTACCGGGCCTGATGTCATATATGCAACAAGGTCACCGTAAAACGGCCTTTCCTTATGAACTGCGTAGAATTTTTGCGCGGACTCCTTCGTCAGCTTCATCAGCCGCATTCCTTTTATTTCAAATCCTGCATCGAGTATATGCTGTATGACCTTTCCCTGGACTTTCTTTTCAAGGCAGTCAGGTTTTAAAATGGCAAGTGATCTTTCTTTCATTGAATGTTAAGTTATTGTTTTATTTACCGGTTAAATAATGTTAATTAACAAATTTATATGAAAATTTTGACTAATTTAATTCATAAAAATATCTCTGTTTGAACTGCATACAATTGGAGTAATAAATGTGTGGTCGTAAATCTATTATAATGACCGCTCGGAGAGCGGTCGCTACGGATGATTATGGCAATATGGAACCTATGCAGGTGTAATTTCCTTTTAAGTAATGAAACTCTGTGTAATTTTGTAATAATTAATAGTATAATTTGTCAGAAATAGAGCAATTTAAGGAAGAACAGTATCAGGAAGTACATCAGGAACCTTATACTACAAACCCCCTGGAACCAGAGAAAAAGAAAGGTTTTGGAATCTGGCTGAACATTCTTCTTTTTGGATTAACAGTTATTACAACCATTATGGCCGGGGCTGCATGGCTGAACCGTGACCCCTTTGATATCAGTAACTTCACACTTGGTATAACTTATTCAATCCTTATACTTACTTTTTTGACTTTTCATGAATTCGGGCATTACTTCGCAGCGAAAATCCATAAAGTGAAAGTTACCCTCCCATTTTATATTCCCTTCCCGATGGTGCTTAATCCGTTTGGCACTATGGGAGCAGTCATAAGGATAAAAGATCAAATTAAATCACGCAAAGCGCTTTTTGATATCGGTATTGCGGGGCCTGTTGCGGGATTCATTGCTGCTGCAGGTATGTTAATATTTGGCATGACCCACTTGCCGCCGTTCGAACATATTTTCAGCATTCACCCTGAATATTCTACAACAGGAGTTCCAACAAACGGTTTTTCATTCGGCCCGAACCTGCTTTATGTAATATTCGCAAAAATATTCACAAGCTCCCCCAATGTTTTCCTGCCGCCTATGAATGAGATGTACCATTACCCGTTTTTATGTGTCGGGTGGTTCGGGTTATTTGTTACTGCATTAAACCTCCTGCCTGTCGGCCAGCTTGACGGCGGTCACATAATATACGCTCTCTTCAAAGGAAAAAGCAAATTTATCGCACGGCCGTTTTTCGGAATAATTTTAGGATTGGGAATTCTCGGGCTCCTGCCTTATGCCGGAATAAACGTTCTTGCTGAATACGGTTTATTGAACTGGCTGGTATGGGCAGTGCTGATATTCTTTATTATAAGGATCGATCATCCGCCGTTCTACGATCCGGAACCTATCGGCGGGGTTAGAAAATTATGGGGACTCTTTGCTCTCGTTATGTTTGTAATGTCATTTACACCTGTACCCTTTACGGATTTTTAGGCGCAACAAATTTTCCGGAAATTTATTTTGGTGTATACTCGGTGAGCTTCATGTTCTCGGAATTGAGGAACCATTTGAATGTACCTGTTTCTGAAGCGGGGTCATAATTGATCTTGCAAACGCTTGCATTCTTAAAATTTAACTGCAGATCTTTACAATTATCATTTTTAACAAGATTTAAAGCAAATGAATTAACATCGGGCGCATGACCGAAGATCCCGATAGTATCATGATGAGAATTCCGCTTCAGGAGCTGGAGGAAGCGGCTATACGAATTGCCGCCTATAAGCTCGATCGCAGTTTTTATTACAGCATCATACTTCAGAACTGAGGCAAATACCTCTGCTGTTTGAACAGCCCTAACCAAAGGACTTGATATCATGACATCGAACTTTACCTTCAGGTCCTTTAACCTTTGCGCAACGATCTTACAGTGATTCCTGCCATGAATTGTTAAATACTTAAATGCGTCTTCAGCAATTTCGCTGTCAAGCTCTGCAGCCGCTCCGTGCCTTACTATATATAGATCCATATCTTCAGGCCTCTCCGCCTTCTGCAAAGCTGTATGAATCTGTTTCTGTTATCCTGCAGGGGACTATCCTGTTCTCAAGCTCCTGCTTTGCAGGAACTCTTACTTTTATGTAATTTTCAGTGAAGCCGTATATATGATCATCTTCCCGGATTGTTTCAAACAGCACATTATGAACCGCCCCGGTATTTTTCCGGTGGAAGGCGAGCCTTTTTTTATTTGAAAGGTCTCTCAGTATCCTGCTTCTTTGTTTCCTTTTGGTAATATCAACTCTGCCTGCAAGCGTTACGGCGTGTGTATTTTTTCTTTCGGAATAAGAGAATACATGAAGATAACTGACTGGCAATGAATCAAGAAAACTGAGCGTGTTTTCAAAGCTCTCATCAGTTTCCTGGGGGAAGCCGACAATTACATCAACCCCGATCCCCGTATCCGGCATTTCGGAAACAAG
>JANWKI010000079.1 GCA_025451455.1 Ignavibacteria bacterium | reverse complement strand
CGTCATCCAGTCCGTTATATTTCATTTTGATAATCACAGGAGTATCAATTGCGCTCTTCATTAATTCAATGAACACTCTCCGCTCTTCAGCCATTGGGTGAGTACTTTCGGTATTAAGAATAATTACACAGAACTTATCAATCTTAACTGCATCCAGCAGTTCATCGGTAATATCGCCAATAGAAAGAGACAAAAAATTTATTCTGTACGATTTTCTGGAAGCACTTAGATATTCAGCGGGAGTGAATAAAGGGAATGAATCAGATTTACCATCAAGCGTTTCCCAATATTTATAGTCAAATATTTTTTTCAGTGTTCCGGGCATTGAATAGGGAAGGTTATTTGCACCAAGGTAAATAAAATCAGCTGCCATATCGCCAATAGTCCATTTATCAGTTTCAGCCGAATACTTGTATGAAATGGCGGCAAGCGATTCGGGGTTTTGTAACTGCTTAATATCGGGGCTGAGAATAACTACAGGCACATGATGATTGCCTATTTTATCAGTTTCAGAAGTCTTCCTTCTAGCATAAACAAACGGATCGTAGGGGATTTCGGATTGAAGATTCAGAATTGAAGATTCAGGTAAATTGCCGCTGTTAAAATCCGGAATTGATATTGGGATATCAGCAATTGCCTGATGATTTTCACGGCTATCGTACCTGGCTGCAATCCTTTTGCATACCGGTATCTCAAATTCAGGTTCTTCAGTCAGCGATACTCTGATTGTATCTCCAAGCCCGTCTTCGAGAAGTGCGCCGATGCCGACAGACGATTTAATTCTTCCGTCCTCGCCGTCTCCTGCTTCAGTTACTCCAAGATGCAGAGGATAATTCATGCCCTCTTCTTCCATTTTATTTACAAGAAGCCTGTATGCTTCTACCATCACCTGTGTATTTGAAGCCTTCATTGAAAGAACGATCTCATGGTAATTCAGGTCCTCGCAAATCCGCACAAACTCCATGGCAGATTCAACCATACCAAGAGGTGTATCACCATAGCGGTTCATTATCCTGTCAGAAAGCGACCCATGGTTAGTGCCTATTCTCATTGCAGTTCCATATTCTTTGCAGACTTTCACAAGCGGTGAAAATTCCTCATATATTCTTGAAAGCTCTTCATTGTAGAGTTCATCGGTAAAGCTGAATACCTTAAATCTTTTCTTATCGGCGTAATTACCCGGGTTAACACGGACTTTTTCCACAATACGGGCGGCCATTTCGGCAGCATCAGGCTTAAAGTGAATATCTGCAACAAGCGGAGTTTTATATCCGCGGGTTCTCAGTTCCTTCTTAATAATCTCAAGATTTTTTGCTTCCTTTAGTGCGGGTGCAGTTATCCTTACAAGCTCGCTTCCTGCAACGATCATCCTGATAGACTGCTCGACTGTACCGATTGTATCCATTGTATCGGTTGTAGTCATTGACTGTACGCGAATAGGATTATCGCCGCCGATACCAAGATCGCCAACCATTACAACCCTCGTTTTATATCTGGAGTATTTAGTTAAGGAGTTACAGTATTTTTTAGATATCGTTTGAACGTCCATATTCTGCTTTTTTACTCATATTCCATCAAGCGGTTCACAATTGAATCATAATTAAATTTATTAATTTATTTTCTTGCTTGCTTCAAAGAGTATCTTTTTTTCTTCTTCAGAAAGATTCTGGTATCCGTCTTTGCCTATCTTATCGAGGATCTCGTCAATTCTCTCCTGTGTAATATCATCACTACCAGAACTTGTGTAATACTCGGCATCACTTATATCATTGTTCGGGTTTCCTGTTGAACCCGCATTATATTTTTCGTAATACTTATTCCTGTAAATATTAGTCGGTCTCTTTATTGTTACTTTCGGCTTTTTATCGAATCTGAACAGATCCTGGATATTATTCCTTGTTAAAAGCAGGTAAACAAAGCCTATCAAGCCGCCGCCAAGATGGGCAAAATGCGCAATGCCGCTATTACTTCCAACAGAAAAAAGCTCTATCAGCATGTAAATTATCACAAAATACTTTGCTTTGATGGGAAAAAGGAAATAAAGGAATATCTCCCTGTTCGGGAAAAGCATTCCGAATGCGACAAGTATTCCGTAAATCGACCCTGAGGCACCGACTGTCGGCAGATTTATTGTTGTAACAAGCGGTGTAAGAAGTATCGTTGCAAGTCCAGCACCGACACCGCACATAATATAGTATGCAAAGAATTTTTTGGAACCCCAGATATTTTCAAGTTCCATACCGAACATCCATAGTGCCAGCATATTTAAAAACAAATGCCAGAAACCGCCGTGCATAAACAGATAAGTAAACAGCTGCCAGGGGTAAAATGTGAATACTGTGCTTCCAATGGGGTTGAGCGCAAAATACTTCAGAAAAAATACAGAGAGCGGAACACCGCCTACACTGAACCCCGCAAAAATAAAATACTGAATGATAAAAATTGCAACATTGGAAATCAGCAGGTATTTTATCACGGGCGGAAATAATGAAAACCCCCCGAACATTGATGGACGGTTAAACTTCAGACGTTCGCTGCTGTACCTGTCTTTTTGTGTATTAAATATTCCCATAATTAAATTGCAGCCCCGATCAATCGGAGAAACAATTTTATTTTTTTAAAATTTATGATATACTGATTTTCTAAAACTCCAGATACTTTACTTCTTCTTCTGCCCTTTTGAGGTCACCCGGAAAATCGATCTCCATGCACTTATATTCTGAAACGTCAACGGCATACATAGCGTTCCCCGAGTCATACAGCTCCTGAAATGAAGCTTCATAGAACTCGTTTACATTATTTTCCCTCACTATCTTCCGCTCAAGCACGGAGCCAAGCTTTTTGAACAGCGGCAGGGAAAACCGTTCTATGCCGATTGATTCTCCGAAACACTCTGCAGGATCCAAATGTTTGCCAATATGTTGAATTTTGTTAGCACTATCAATTATAACTTTAATCTCCTCTTCACCCAGTTTATGATTTGAGTTTACAGCGAGAGAATCAGCATGCGGCGATTTCAAAAGCTTCGAAATTATGCGATAATCGAACAAAATGTCACTATCCAGCAGCAGTGAATCACCGGTTACAAATTCCTTAGCCATCCATAATGAATAGCTGTTATTGTTGTTTTCATAGTCTGAATTCGTTAAATATCTGATACTTAGCCCGAAATATTTCTGCCCTATGAAATCTTTTATCATGCTCTCCCTGTAACCTGTAACAATTATGAATTCATTTATCCCGTTTTTGAGAATATTATTAATAGTCATCTCTAGCAGAGTTTTACCGCCAATTGTCAATAAGCATTTCGGAGTTGTATCCGTCAGCGGCCTGAGTCTTTTTGCCAGCCCGGCTGCGAGTATTATTGCCTGCATTGTTCTATTGTAGTCTTAAGCGAAGTCCGTTTCTTTGTCGTCCTGAAGCGGAGTCGAAGGACATAAATAATTATTTTACAGCAAAAATACTCAAATAGTAAATCATAAACAGGTTAAAATTATTGGTAAAAGAAACTTTCCTAAATCTTCGTTATCTTTGAAGTTCAAAATATAATAAATCATATCCTCTAATGCATATACATCTATTTGAATTTGAAGACTTCCCCTGGTTTCCCGGTGTACTTCGGGAGGGCCAGACTGATTACCTGCATTTTGTCATAAGTAATGCCGGAATATATAAACCGGCTGCAGCCATAATGAAAGATGTTCTGGATAATTCAGATACGAATGAGATAATTGACCTGTGCTCGGGGGGCGGAGGCGGGATTGACCTGTTTCAAAAAAATATTGAAGAAATTACAGGCAGGAAAATTAAAATTACGATTAGCGATAAGTACCCGAACATTCCGGCATTTGAGAAGATCAGGAAAATGACTTCAGAAAGTATTGATTACATCAAAGAACCTGTTGACATTAAAAAGGTTCCTGAAAATATCAAAAGCATACGAACAATTTTCTCAGCGTTTCACCATTTCAATCCCGATGATGCAGGCGATATTTTGAAGGATGCTGTAAAAAACAAAGTCTCTATCGGAATATTCGAAGGTGGGAATAAAAATATTCTCTATTTTCTGGGAATACTTCTTACTACTCCTGTTATCTTCTTCTTTATTACCCCTTTTTTGAAACCCTTTAAACTGAGCCGGTTGTTTTTTACTTATATAATACCTTTGATACCAATAACAACCACTTGGGATGGACTTGTTTCAATTCTCAGAATGTACACTCCAAACGAAATGCTGAAAATGGCGAAAGAGGCTGGCGGAGATGATTATATCTGGAAGGCGGGCAAGGCAAAAGGCAGGCTTGGAAATACGATAATGTACTTGACAGGATACCCGAAATGAGATATGAAAATTCTTAGTAAAAGAATCTCTCTAAATTCTTCACTATATTTGAACTCTGAAAACTTCAAAATACAATGGAAATACTGAAAGTACTAACGCTTGTTGTTCAGATGGGGATGCCTCTTACCTTTCCCGATGGCGAAGCGAGCCTTCAGCAGCCGCTTGCTGATAAGATAGAGGTCATATGCAAGGATGAAGGCTCAACCCAAAGCGGTACCCTTCATGAGTTGAAAAATAACGCAAAATTTGAAAAAACCGGCCCTTCACTTTTCACAAAGGAAAATACCAGGAACCTGTACATATTCTTAACACATATTGATTCCACCCAGCTTTACGTTGAGGACTGCGATTACAGCATGCTGAAGTTCCTTAGGGTTAAGAATAAAAAGCAAAATTTGAATTACAGCATTATTGATTCTGTAACTTACTTTGTGAACAATGAGAAATTGAGGTTAGTACGCTGGCCCGGATCAATCGGGTATTATATCTACGAGAACAATACTGTCTTTGAAACATCGTTTGACAGTTATTTTGAATACTGGGAATGCAGCAATAAGTTTGATTACTCACCTAAGTATCCCTATACTAATCCAAAAAGAACACCTCTTAGAAAAAACTATACTGACGAACAGAGTGAAGACCTGAAATATATTCTTACCAATCCAATAATGGTATTTTCGGTCATTCCGCTGGATGAGAACAGTTTTGACCTGCCTTACAATCTTGAAGGCACCTCTACGGAAACAACTCTTGAAACTACAAAAGGGAAAAATATTGACGGAATGGGTATTGACCTTAATGGAGATAAGATACTCGATGCCTTCTGGTATCACGAAATTCAGGATAGTAAGATAGTTAGATCAGCCACCCGCCTGTACATAAATCTTGAGGGCAAATGGATCCCTGTTTGGTACACATACTTCAGTGAAATGTAGTTTGGCGGGTATGAATTGATAAAAGCTGTGATTTTTGATATGGACGGTGTTTTACTTGATTCCGAGCCTTTCTGGAAAGCATCCGAGATAAGTGTATTCAACTCTGCAGGTGTCCCACTGACAAGTGATATGTGCGATACTACAGTTGGAATGAGGCTTAAGGATGTTATAGCGTTGTGGTACAAAAAACACTCCTGGGATACCAAAAAAAAATCACTTACAGATGTTGAGGTTGAAATAATTAAAAGTCTGATTTCAATTATTATTGAAAAAGGTGTTCTTAATAGCGGAGTAATTAAAGCCCTGAATTTCTTTGAATCGAAAAACCTGCCTCTGGCAATAGCCTCATCTTCCAGCATGAATATCATTGATGCAGTAGTTGATAAATTCCGCTTGCGCAAACATTTCAGCGTAATTCACTCTGCTGAATTTGAAGAACACGGCAAGCCTCATCCCGCAACTTACATTAGCGCGGCGAAGCTCCTTGGTGCTGATCCATCTGAGTGCCTTGCAATTGAGGACTCGCCAAGCGGCCTGAGATCGGCAATTGCTGCCGGAATGAAAACAATTGCAGTACCTGAGGCAAGATCATTTGACAAACCTGAATTTGATATTGCAGACCTGAAACTAAGGACGCTTGTTGAATTGAACGAAGAAAATTTCAGTAAACTTAATTCATTGTAATGTTAATAGCGGTTGCCGGCCCATATTCAGCAGGTACAGAAGAAGAAAAAGCGAAGAATCTCGAGGCAATGAATAATGCTGCAGCTGAAGTTTACAGGAAAGGCCATATTCCGGTTATCGGTGTAAATGCATCGCTTTTTGTTGCTGAAAAACTAGCAGGACTGCCGGGAAAAGAGGTTATAAACAATATTTCGTTTGCAATCGTTGAAAGATGTGACGCGATACTTGTAATAGGTTCCTCCCCCGGTGCCGATACAGAGCGCGAAATAATTAAGAACAAAGGGCTTCCGGTTTATTATTCTGTTGAGGAAATTCCTGAAAATTCAAATCACAATAAATATATGAGCCTTGAATTATTTTCTGCCAGGCTTATACTCAGGGTACTTTCTGGTGATGATGCAGAAATGTTTTTTGATTTCCTTCTCAGGAATAAGGAATTTTTCAGGCCATGGAGCCCTGCATATAATAGTGATTATGAAAGTTTAGATTATCACAAAAAGATGCTTGAAAGATCAAAGACAGAAACAACTGATGGCAGGCATTATAAATTCGGAGTATTCAAAAAAGACGATCCGTGTAAAATAATTGGCTCTGTTGCTCTTTCAAATATTGCAATGGGGAATTTCAGATCATGTTTTTTAGGTTACCGACTTGATGAAATGGAAAACTCAAAAGGTTACGCAGCAGAGGCAATACAACATGTTATAAAGTTTGCTTTTGAAGAACTTGGCCTGCACCGAATTGAATCAAATATTATGCCCTCAAACAAACTCTCTATCCGGACTGCGGAAAAATGCGGATTTGTCTATGAAGGATCCTCTTCCAAATACCTTCAGATAAACGGTAAGTGGGAAGACCACCTGCATTATGTAATTCTAAATGAAAAATTATAGCCGCTTTCAGTTCAGGCTTTCAAAGCTGAAGGGTTTTAGGGCATCTTCTATACTTTTTGCATCAGGGAAATATGAAACGATCTTTTGCAGCACTTCATCCAGGATTGCATCCGGGCAAGATGCGCCGCTCGTAAGAATGATCTCTACAGGTTTGCCTGTATCCTTCTTCAGCCAGTTTTCTGTAGTTAATTCTGACCGCTTATGAATATCGAAATGGCTTATTGACCTTTCGCTGATTATCTTCCCGGCATCTGAAATAAAATATACGGGGAGTTTTTCCTCGCAAAGCTCTACAATATGAGAAGTATTAGAGCTGTTATAACCGCCGACAACTATCGCAAAATCTGCCCCGCTGTCAAGCAGACCCTCGGTGGCTCTCTGGTTATCATAAGTAGCATAGCAAAGAGTATCGCTTGTATCGGCATAATGATCTCTGATATTTTCTCTTCCGTATATCTTCTCCATTGCAGCTTTTATCATATCTGCAATTGACTGGGTTTCAGTTGCCAGCATGGTAGTCTGGTTTACAACTCCCACTCTTTCAAGATCGCTTTCCGCATCAAAACCTTCCGAATGTTTACCGGCAAAGAGCTCATAGAATTTTTCTTTCGGGATTTTGCCGGTAATAAAATCGCAAAGGGTTTTTGTCTCTTCAATATTTCTTACAATTATAGTAGGGGAGTTCTGTTTTGAGTGAGAAAACGTGGCAATTGTTTCTTCATGGTCATACTTCCCGTGTACTATTATAGTATAATCTTTTTTACCCAGTGATTCTGCACGGTTCCATACTTTCTCTACAAACGGGCACGTAGTATCGTACAAATACGGATCTATCCCGCGGTCTTTAAGTGTATGCTGAATTTCGACAGTTGTACCGAAAGCAGGTACTATTACAATATCATCTGTCTTAAGGTCGTCCCAGTCAATGAGCTGTTTACCGTTATGCTCTCTTATGAACCTTACCCCCCGTTTCCTGAGGTCTTCATTAACACTCGGATTATGTATCATTTCGCTCAGCAGAAATACACGCCTTCCCTCATTTTCTTCAAGCGATCTGTATGCGATCTCAATTGCATTTTCCACTCCGTAACAGAACCCGAAATGCCGGGCTATAAGAAACTTTACGGAACCAAGATCAATAATTGAAGGAGTGTAATCACCCTTCCTCGGGTCCGTGATCTTCCTTGCTTCCTTTACGATGGAAATCACCGGACTGCGGTAATATATAGGTATATCAAACTTTTTCATCTCTTATTTAGACGCTGATAACGCAGATTTCTTATGATCTTTTGTCAAAATTTTTCTTTTAATTTCAATCTTCTCTCCAAAATTAATTAGTAATCCAACTTCCAAAGCAGTTGCCTTTAAGTAGTTAACCAACTGTACCTCATGAATTTTTGAAAGAGTTTCAACAGCTTTAAGTTCAACTATTACCTTATCATTAACCAAGATATCACAAAAATAGTCCCCAACAATTTCGCCTTCAAAATAGACTTTGACAGGGCATTCACACTTAATATCTAAGCCCTTTTCGATTAGTTTTTTTGATAGTGCTTTACAATACACCTTTTCAAGAAATCCGCTTCCCAGTGCATTATAGACCTTAAAAGCTTCTCCAATGATCTGCTCCGTAATTTCAGTATGTATGTAGTTTTCCTTTTCTTTTATCATAAAAATCAGTGTTATCTGTGTCAGTCTTTAATCATCGGCATTTGAATTCCGAATTTCTTTTCATTCTTTATTGCTTTTTCATATCCGGCATCCGCGTGACGGACTATTCCCATACCCGGATCATAAGTGAGTACACGTTCCAGCCTTTCTTCCGCATCTTTGGTTCCGTCTGCAACAACAACCATACCGGAGTGAATTGAAAGCCCTATTCCTACTCCCCCGCCATGATGAAGCGATACCCAGCTTGCTCCGCCAACAGCGTTTAACGCAAAGTTCAGGATCGGCCAGTCTGCAATTGCATCGGAGCCGTCTTTCATTTTTTCGGTCTCGCGGTTTGGCGAGGCAACGCTTCCGCAATCAAGATGGTCGCGTCCGATAACAATCGGAGCCTTAACTTTTCCTTCACGCACAAGGTCATTGAATATCTTTCCCATTTTTGCCCTTTCGCCGTAGCCAAGCCAGCATATTCTTGCGGGGAGTCCCTGGAAATGTACTTTTTTCTGTGCGTGATCGATCCACCTGGCAAGTGCTTTGTTCTCAGGAAATGTTTTCAGAATATATTCGTCAGTCACAAAAATATCATTCGGGTCACCTGATAGAGCCACCCATCTGAATGGACCTTTCCCGTCACAGAATAACGGGCGGATATACTCGGGAACAAATCCCGGAATTTCAAAAGCCGATTTAAAGCAATTACTGTAAGCCTCTCCTCTTATATTATTGCCGTAATCAAAAACAATTGCACCCCTGTTCATGAAATCAAGCATTGCCTTGCAGTGTATCACAACTGTTTTTCGTGCAAGGTCAATATATTTATCGGAATTTCTTTTTCTCAGTTCAACAGCCTCTTCAAGCGGCATGCCCATCGGCACATACCCGTTTAACATATCATGAGCCGAGGTCTGGTCAGTAACAATATCCGGAATAATGTTCCTTTTCAAAAGCTCGGGGAGTACCTCTCCGGCATTGCCAACCAGTCCGACAGAAATTGCCGTCTTGTTTTGCTTTGCTTCAAGAATGATCTTCAGCGCTTCATCAAGATCTTCTGTAAGCACATCGCAGTAACCCGTATCGATTCGTTTTTGTATCCGGCTTTTATCAACTTCCACGCCGAGTATTGCTGCACCGTTCATTGTTCCGGCAAGCGGCTGAGCGCCGCCCATTCCTCCGAGTCCCGATGTAAGCACAAATCTCCCTGAGAGGCTTCCATCGAAATGCTTTTGGGCGCAGGCTGCAAATGTTTCGTATGTGCCCTGCAGGATTCCCTGAGAA
Source organism: Ignavibacteria bacterium (assembly GCA_025451455.1). Taxonomy (GTDB): domain Bacteria; phylum Bacteroidota; class Ignavibacteria; order Tepidaquicellales; family OLB5; genus OLB5. The sequence goes on along the minus strand of JANWKI010000079.1, from coordinate 13,908 downwards.
CCAATGTATATCCATGAACCTGCTGTCATCTGCCCGTACATTGTAAGCCCGAGCGCATCGAGTCTCCGGAATTCATCCCATGTAGCCCATGCGGGAACAAGCTGTGCATTGGAAATTATTACTCTCGGTGCATTAAAATGTGTTTTGAAAATTGCGACAGGTTTACCTGACTGAACAAGCAGCGTTTCATCTTCATTCAGGTTTACGAGTGATTCTATTATCTTATCATAGCATTCCCAGTTCCTTGCGGCTTTACCGCCGCCGCCATATACAACGAGGTCTTCCGGGCGTTCAGCAACATCAGGGTCTAAATTGTTCATTAACATTCGCATAGCAGCTTCAGTTATCCAGTTTTTACAGGTAAGCTTGCTGCCTGTTGGTGCTTTTATTACTCTTTTTGGCATTTTCATTGGATTTTGAGTTACAAAGATAAGAGTTTTACAAGATGTTTAACAGGTGTAAAAGTTTACACGTTTATTTAAAAATAAAAATAATATGATAAATAACCAAATAATAAATTAATTCAAAATTATATCTATTTTTTTCTTAGTTTTAAATGATACAAAATAAATATAAAGTATAATTACTGAATTAAAAACAAATTGCAATGGATTGAGAAATTTATTTATTTCTTTGAAATCATTGTATGACTCTGAATTAACAATCCACCGGTTAATATCAGTATTTAATTTATAAGTAAAATAAAAGTAAATAACACTGCTTATAATAAATGTTAATATTACAAAAAGTGAAAATTTTGATTTATTAATTTTATCCCATTTATTAAAATAGTATTTATCAATTAATTTACTTTTTTTAGAAGTCATTATCCACAATATTAATAAGCTAACAGAAATTATAATTATTTCATTAAATGAATTATTTATAAGAATAAAAGAAACTGGATCAAAATTTAATATCATGCAAATGCTAATAAAAATATAATATGCCGTGGTAACAAAAAATACGTACATCAACAACCCTGCAATACCAGTTAACATCCAATATATCTTTTTCTTTAATATATTCAGGTTATTGATCTTTGTATATTCGGAATTTAGAGATTCTATAGTACCAATCCTTTTTTGGGCAACCCAATATGCTTCTTCATCATTTAAACCTGCTTCTTTTAATTCTGTTATTTGATCAAATAAATGACTTTCGAGTTCTTCTATATTCCCTTTAGTAAACGATTCATGACAGCTTAGACTTTGCTTCCAGTCTGAAATACGCTTATTCAGGTCAAACATAATTTATCCTCCCAAATTTTGTTTAGTGTTGAGTTGACAATATCCCACTGTTTCCTGTTCTCTGCCAGAGCCGTTTTGCCTTCTTTTCTAATCCTGTAATATTTTCTTCTGCGTCCCTCATCAGAAGTTTTCCATGCTGATTCTATTAAGCCCTGGTCTTCAAGCCTATGCAGGATGGGGTAAAGCATTCCATCGGTCCACTGCATATTGCCCCCGGAGAGCTTTTTAACATTCTGAATGATCTCATAACCGTAACTTTCCTTATGAACCAGAATGGATAGGACGAGTGGTTTTGCAGATGCAGCAACTAGATCTTTTGATTGCATGTTCTATATTAAATTATTAATACATAGCACTACTATGTAAATATACATAGTAACTCTAGGTATGTCAAGGGATATTTTAATGTATACGACATGTTTAGGTTTATTTTACTTTCGGCAGTTCCAGTGAAGTATCTATCTTTTCCTGTTCACGCCAGATGGCCTGGCACGGGAATTTGTTTTCGTAGAGGGCGCGGCTCATCATTACAGAATCAACTCCGAATGGCTCAAGTTCCTGCATTTTTTTCAGGTCATGGTAGTTGGATATTCCTCCTGCTGCAGTAACCTTTAGTCCGGTTTCAACAGCTATCTGTTTTGTTCCTGCAAGATCGGGGCCTGCAAGCAATCCTACTCTTGCTACATCCTGGTAAATTATGCGCTGCACTCCCAGCATTTTCATTCCAAGAGCAAATTCAACAGCATTAATATCCGTCTGGTTACCCCAGCCGTCTTTTACCAAATAACCGTTTCTGGCATCAACACTGATAACTATTTTACTCTTGCCAAAATCATCAAGCAGACGGCGGATAAGATCAATATTATCAACAGCAGATGTACCTATAACTATCCTGTAAATACCAAGTTCGTTTATAAGCTGTTGTGCAATTTCGTAGGTCCTAATACCTCCGCCAAGCTGTATAGGTACTCCAACAGTTTCAGTGATCTCTTTTATCAGCTCATAATTTTTTCTTTTGCCCGATACTGCTCCGTCCAGATCAGAAATATGTATGACCTTTGCATTCTCTTTCCGAAACAAGCGCGCCATATTCAGCGGACTTTCAGAATAATATACTGTCTTATCTTCCAGGCCTTCGACCATTCTTACAGAACGGCCGTTTCTGATATCTATTACAGGGATAACAAGCATATATTACTTTCTCACAACAGCTACTTTTCCGGTGCAGACTTTGCTGGCATCCTTATTGAAACCTGCAATTATATATATGCCGCTTGAGACATAGTTTCCGTTAAGGTCTCTGCCATCCCATTCAGCTATTCTGCCGCCGGGTGTTTCAAATTCGGAAACCAAAACACCGCTGATACTCAGTATCTTTACGGTTGATTCTTCAACCAAACCGTCAATTTTCAGTTTCGTCGAAGCCGGAATTACAAACGGGTTAGGGCCTGCTGTAATATTACCGCACTCTTCAAGCGGGCTGACTGCAATTGTTTTATAAGAGACTATTCCGTTTACAGCTCCAAAATAAACAGTTCCGGTTTTCCTGTCAGATTTTATGCTTGTTATCTGGTCATTTATCATTGGTGAGTTTGCTGTAGTAAATCTATTGAGTAACGTCGATCCGTCAGGGGATACATATATCACACCGTTATTAATAGTACCAAGCCACTTATTATTAAGCGCATCTGCATCAATAGATAAAACATTTTCCGTCAGTGGTGTGCTTATCCCGTTTTCAATGATTCTCATTTTGAACAAAGTTGGTATCGAGCCGGGCTGGTTGATCACCTGTTCAGGATTAGGGATGACAATAACTCCGTTATTTGTCGCAATCCAAACTTCGCCGTTATTATCAACAATAATATCATTAACCTGGCTGACATCCGACCCAAGGGTCTGGTAACCTATTAAATTCCCGGTTGGATTTGTATTTTCATTAAAGTACATCACACCCCTGACGTTTCCTTCAACTGGGTGCAATAACATCCATTTTGTATTAAAATTATCGATTGCCAGATGAGTGAAGAAAGTGTTGCCCCCGACCGGCTGGCTAAATGTTTTTTGCTGCGAGAAATTCACAATAGCGTTACTAACCAGGCCGTTTAGCACCCAAAGATCTCCGTTATTATCTTCATCAATACCGTAAGTCAAAACAAAACCCGGTCCGACCTGATTCATGACAGAATTTGTTTCATCGTAGCGTGTCAGGTTTGAGCCGGCAATCTTTAAGAGTCCGTTGCCCCAACCTGAGATCCAAATATTCCCTGATCGATCCGGATAAGTATTTACCCAGCCGCAGCAGCCATTTCCCAATACCGGAAATTCTGCGTAAGTATAATTAAACCAGTTTGTTCCATCATATTCATAAATACCTGATCTTTCCGACCAGTCACCCAGAGAACCTGATACTGCCCAAATCCTGCTGTTGTTATCAACAGAAATATCCAAATTTAAATTAGAATATGGCCCATTGGGGATAACATAATTACTGGAGTTATTTCTGTACACATCCACGCCGTTATTTACTGTACCGATCAACAGGTCACCGGCCGGATCGACCTTAAGGGAATTAACCTCAGTTCCGCTTTGCAGCAGTTCCGCATTGTTGATATTGGATTGATTTACCTTAAAGATCCTGAAATTCCCTTTGTAACCAAGGTAATTCGTGAATGTCGAAAAATACAGAACGCCCCCCGATACAACCATTCTGTAAACCGGGTCACTTATAGGAACGCTGTTATAAAGCGGTTCAAAAGGGCTTAACGTACCGTTCTGGTAAGATACCATTCCGCTATCGGAACCGATTATTACCTTTGAATCGAAATAAGAAATGCAATTTGTTTTATTATTTTTCAGCACGGAGTTCCCCTCCACAAAATTCTTCCATGAAGACTGGATTGGTAGGCTGCTGTTTATATTTGCATATGCAATTCCGCTTATGGTTGCTGCCCATATAGTATCATTAATTACAAATACATCGTTTACAGCTGTTTTAATTGGCAGCAACGGGCCAAGGAAAACATAAGGCTGATCCACAAATTCAAACTGGGGAATGCTGAACTTAACAATACAGAACTGGGTCGCGAAGAACATCAGGTTATTATACTGGTAAAAAGCATTGATCTTTTTTGAAGGCTCCGTTGATGTTCTGATATCAGTTACCTGCTGCCAGCTGTTATCGGAAGAATTAAGTACGCTTATCGACCCGTCGAAACTTCCAACCCATACTTTTCCGTCACTGCCGGTTGTAATAGAAGTAAGTTCATTCGATAAAAGACCGTCTAAAGAAGTATATTTAGTGATACCTGAAAGCGTGGCAGCATCGAACTTGAAAAGCCCGCCTGAAGTTGCGCCCCAGATGGTATTTCCCTGAGAAGATACTCCTTTAACTTCCCTGAAAGATGTATATATCTTCCAGCCGGAGCTTTGAGCATTTGACTGGCAAATAGCTGCCGTAAATAATATAAAACAGATGATTTTTGTGAACATCTTTTCCGAATTTAGTTTATACAAATGCGTAGAGGTATTATCTATATTATTGTAGTTTTGATTCTAATCATTGTTGTTTTAAAGAAGTTCATTCAACGCCTCCTCAAGCTCGGATTTTGTATGCATATCGCTTTGTGAGGCTGCAACATAAATCCCTTTCTCATACACTTTTCTTGCTTCTGATTCATTTCCCAGCATTTCGTAGACTTTCCCCAGCTGGTAGTATGTTGCCTTGTAACCGGGATCCAATATCCTGAGCTCTTCAAAAATATCTCTGGCGCTTTCTATATCATTCCCGGATGCATACTCAAGACCAAGTGCATATCTTGCAAATGTATCCTGAGGGTCAATCCTCAGCATTTCTTTCAGACTTTCTATCCTTGAACTATCCACTTTTTTAGAAATTATAGCAACTTAAATCAAAAATCAAAATAATAAAAGTGAGAAAATTTTGCAGGCTAACGCTGTAATTACCTGTTAAACAGGGATTTTCTCAAGGTCTGAGGCAATATCCAGATCATTTTGTGTAACCCCGCCTGCTGAATGTGTTGAAAACGATACTTCCACTTCTTTGAATTTCATTAGTATAAAATCGGGGTGATGGTTCCTCTTCTGGCAGAAACCGCCGACAGCAGCCACAAATCCCATTGTAGCGGGGTAGTTCTGTGTTTTAAATACCTTTTTGATGGAGCCGTTCCCGTAAGTCCAGCCATTTAATTCTTTTAAAGATTCAAGGATCTGTTCAATGCTTAGTTTTTCCATATTTCAATTTAATGTTTTTATATCAGATTGTGCACTCAAACGAAGAAGAAAATTAACCACAAAGGGAAAATAACTGAAAATGTTTTGGAATTCAAGAAAGTGTATTGTTAAGATTGATACTGGAATAAAAAAGCGGGTTAGAAAACCCGCTTTAATTATCCTAAACTTAAAATATTTCAGTACATCTGTTATTATTTCACCAGAAGCATTTTCTTTGTATCAGTAAAGCTGCCTGAAATTATCCTGTAGAAATAAACACCGCTTGAAAGCTTCGAGGCATCAAACATTACCTCATGGCTGCCTGCATCCTTCACTTCATTTACAAGTGTTGAAACTTCCCTGCCCAGTATATCAAATACCTTTATTGTTACGATGCCTTTTACGGGAAGCTCATAATTTATCATAGTAACAGGGTTGAACGGATTCGGGTAATTCTGGCTGAGGCTGAATGAATACGGGTTTTCATTTCCCTCAGAAGCATCCGAGAATACATCTGCTGCCGAATTTACTACGGGCAATTCGATGTATGACTTATTGTTTAGGTAAATGTAATTGTACCCGTTATTCAAAACCGGCAGAACAAACGGATTAGTGCCAAGGAACCACTGGTCATCCGGCGATGTATCGAGATTTGTCAATATAACCCTTATCTTATTCCCAGCTTTGAAAATATGCGCATGTGCCTGCCCCTCAAAGTTCTTTGATCTTCTGGAGTTAGCTGTATAATTTCTATCTGTATAGTTCAGCCTGTTAACCAGCTTTTGCTTGCCGGAGGGAAGCACTTCATATACCTGGAAATTGTACTGTGTGAAAGTTGACGCGGTTGAAAGGTAATCCAGATTTATCTTTGGAGTGCCAAGCCACTTAAGATCCGAAGTCAAAGTACTAGTGGTAAATGTTGCAGTATTCTTCTTGAATTTGGAGGTAAATGTTGTACCCGTAAATTCTTCGTTCACTGCTTCCTGCATGGTCAATCCGCCGGATACCTGGTTTCTCACAGAAGTTCTGGTATTGCTGTTTCCGTTAGCTGTTGTTGTAAGCCTGTTGCTGGTGTTAAAATAAAGTTTGTATGGAGATGTTAATTGGCTGAACGGAACTGCCGAACTATCGTGCTTAAATGACCAGTACTGTCCGTTTTCAGGAAAATTAGTATATGCCATATCGTAGCTGGCATTTGGCGGTACAGCGCCGGAATTAAACAGCCAGTAGAAAAACCAGTCATTGAAATACTGCATATGCCATGTGTCTTCTGTTGGTGAGTGGTCTCCGCCATGCCCCTGTACAGCGCCAAGGTACAGGCTGAATACAGAATTAGTGTTCAGCGATGCTGCTTTGATTATTCCGGATGCATTAAAAAACTTATCCTGCCAAGAGCCTTCCATTATAAGTGGTATTCTGTTGTTGGTTATAATATTCATGAAATCCCTGCCCTGCGGAAGCCAGAATGCAAGGCTATCCCACATAGTCTTCTTGTTTGAATAAACCCAGTCGCTCATTCTTTCAACAACAGGTGAGTATCTGGCGGTATCTGGAGTGTACTCGACTGTCCACAGAAAAGTCATTTTAATCGAGCCGTTCTCTATCCAGTTGGAGGCAAAATTGGGAGGGGCAAGAGCTGATATTATTGTTTTAACGTTCATACCCATCGAGCACGCCATGTATGGTATGAGTCCGCCCTGCGAACCGCCCATAACAAGAATATTATTCGGATTGACGCCATTGGCAATATCCAGTTTAATGAAGTTTGCAAACTCGATCATATCCTGCGCCTCTATATTGCTGATAAGGTTCGAGAGTCCGGTTGAATGCCCCTGTCCCCTCATACTGAATGTTGTTGTATAGTATCCGTATTCAGCCTGTGCTTTGGCAAAACCGGCGAGGGTTTCCTTGTTATCACCATAACCATGAACAAAAATTACTGTCGGCCATCCTCCGGCAGGGGGAGTGCCTGCGGGAATGAACTTAAGCGCATCCAGAATAGTGCCGTCACGCAGGGTGACTGTAAAATCGACCCTTGTTACCGCTATCATAGGCGCATCATTGTACTTTGGAAGCAGTTTAAGGTATTGGTAATTATCTCTTGCCCTGTTTTGCTGAGATTCAACAGGCTGAATGAAATATAATAGAGCAAAAACCGCAAAAAACAGTAATTTTAATCGATTCATTTTAGTATTCCCTGCTTATATTAATAACTATTATAAAATTACAAATAATGTCAAAAGATTACAATACTATAAAACATAAATGAAAATTGGTTTTATACCCAATGCACGGACTATTGATATACGGCTGTCCGGCGGTTCGATTGATTTTGATTCGCCAACAGCCGGACTGCAATTTCAGCTCAAAATCAATCAATTTACCCATGTGTCCAGCGATTCGTTTTAAAGTGCAACAACCGGACTGGAAATTTCGTTCAAAATTAAATGTTTTACCCCTCTTTCCGGCGATTCGTTTTAAAATCCAATCGCCGGACAGCTTATAGAGTATGTATCTCGCATACCTTTCAAATATAGTTTATGCTAATTGCATATACAAGGGAAAAAAACTTCGGTTTACGTTTTGGCATGAATGTTTTTGATTAGCCACGGCCTTCAGGCCGTGGATTTCTTAGACCCCCACACCCCTGGGGCTTTAGCCCCTAAACTGTATTGAATTGCGGCTAAAGCCGATTTTCTCTTTTTCTCCTCTAATCCACGACCTAAAGATCGTGGCAACTGAAAGGGCACTACCTTTTCTATTCCCTGCACACTGCCGGCGCGGCGGAAGGGAACCGGAAGTTAATAATTTTCCCCTACCTGCTTTTTCTGTGAAGTAAGCCGTGAATAATTGAGGGTACAAGCAACAATAAAAATACTGCAGGTATTACAAGTAATGATGACATAATTATTATTTCAGTCTATGTTTAATTATCAAATTAGAACTTTTTTTATTTAATAGGGGCAGGGTTTATTCTTCCCCTTGCTTTTTTCAAGCGAATAGCCCTGCCCTTATTTGTTTGGTTATAGTAATGATATTCTCTATCATTCCTCTTTCATCTCCTCCCACTATACATGAGACTTCAATTGAATTGAGGAGTATTACTTAACAATCCGTCAAAAGCCGGATTTCAAAAATAACTCCGTCATTTTATCAACATCATTTTCTTTATATCCAAAAAGCTTCCGGCAGTAATTTTGTAAAAATACACGCCGCTTGATATATCTGATGCACTAAATGTTACCTGATACGAACCGGGACCCTTTACTTCATTTACTAATGTTTTAATCTCTTTACCAAGCAGATCATAAACCGTAATCTGAACTTTTTCAGCAGCAGCCAGAGAATAGTTAATTACTGTATTTGGATTGAACGGGTTTGGATAATTCTGCCCAAGGCTGAATTCATACGGAACCCCATTCTCATTTTCAATTCCAATTACGCCTTCTTCTTCAAACATTGCATGAACGGGTGATGATACTCCGCTTTTTACCGGGAACTCGATGTATGAATTTGAGTTGAGGTACACAGTATGGTCGCCGTTTTTCATCACTGGCAGCACGAACGGGTTTGTTCCGAAAAATGCCGCATCGGTATGCGCCTTATCAAGATTTGTAATGATAACAAGAATTTTACTGCCTGCTTTAAATATATGCGAATGCGCATTTCCGCGGAAAGTTGCCTGGCGCCTTGAACTCTTTACATAGTTCCTGTCAGTATAATTTGCGCGGTTTATGAATCTCCTCTCGCCGCCGGGAAGTACTTCGTAGATCTGGTAATTCAGCTGTACAAACGTTGAGGCTGCTGACTTGAAGTCAACTTTTACAACCGGCGCGCCTGTCCACTCCATATCTGCCGTCAATGCAGTTGTCATAAATTTGACCGAATCCTTCTTGAACTTATTCTGAAAATTAGTGCCTGTGAATTCATCATTAACAGCCTGTGTGAGTGTATAACCGCTTGTGATCCTGTTTCTCAAAACGTTTGTATTGCTGCCTGACTGCACGGTTGTTTTTAAAGCACCGTTCTTGTTAAGGTACAACTTTAACGGAGCTGTTGTATTCCTGAGCAGTGTCCTTGAACTGTCATGCTCAAAAGTGAAATACTGGTTATCAATAACCGGAAATTTGGTAGATGCATACTGATATTTCGCCTGGTCAAGTATCGGTGTATGCATTCCCCACAGCCACTGGAAGAACCAGTCATTGAACCAGTTCATATGCCAAACATCTTCAGTGAGTGATACATCGCTGCCGTGCCCTCTGACCGCACCCAAATAAGATGACATTGGCGCTGTGATCTTATCGAGGTTCAGCATCCATCCGTCTGCATTGAAAAACTTATCCTGCCATGCTGCTTCTATCAGAACCGGGACTGTAATACCGGGAAGCCCGGTTACAAAATCTCTGTCTCTCGGGAGCCAGTAATTTAAGCTATCCCAATAAACCTTTGAATCTGCATATATCCAGTCACTCATTCTGTTAACAAGCGAATTATATCTTGCAGTATCAGGTGTATATTCAATTGTCCATAACAGGGTCATTTTGATCGAGCCGTTCTGGATCCAGCTGGAGGCAAAGTTCGGAGGAGCAACCGAGTTGATAATTGCTGCGACCTGCAGCCCTCTGGTTGCTGCTATCATAGGCACAGCGCCGCCCTGCGAGCCGCCCATAATGAGTATTCTGCCGGGGCTTGAGCCATGGACCGAATCAGCTTTTATCCATGCAACAATATCAATTAAGTCATCGGCTTCAATTGTGCTGATGAGGTTAGAAACACCGCCGGATAGTCCCTGCCCTCTTACGCTGTAAGTCATGGTATAATAGCCGTATTCTGCCTGTAAGCGGCAGAATTCAGCGAGTGTTTCCTTGTTATCTCCGTAGCCGTGTACCATTATGACAGTCGGCCAGCCGCCCTGCGGGGCAGTGCCCTCAGGAACGAACTTAAGGCAGTCCATTAACACATTATCCCTCATGGCGATAGTGAAATCAGTGCGTACAACCGGAATTGAATTATCAAGATTTGACGGAAGCAGGTGAGAAGGAATCCAGGTATTAAGGCCTGATGGCTTGCTTAGGGTCCTGTTTGGCTGAGCCAGAATTGAGCCGGTATTTGAAAATAAAAAAAGAAGCATTGAAAGTAACAATATCAATTGCTCCGCTCGTTTTTGGGGTTTTATAGCACTCATCTAATATACAGATGTCCTTTCCGAAAAGATTTTAAGTTATTAATTAAAAATCTCTTCTGCTATATTTTCCCTACGTAATTAGTAATACAAAGATAGCCCAATGGCGAACTCTAAAACAATCGTTAATGCATAGTATATATGAAATTACACTTAATACCGAATACTTCATCTATTCACTGTATCACGGCAGCCCGATTTTTTCTACCGTGCATACGGGATATTTATTCAGTATGGAAAGCTCTGCTAATTCAACACAATAAAAAAACCCCCGTCAATGACGGAGGTTTTCAGGATTACCGAATTAATATAATACTATTTGCTTCTGTAGATCATTATACCTTCAGCAGCGAACGGTAGAATTGCGAACATAAAGACTGAGATTATTACGAGAGTTGCCATTTTAGTTGTTTTCCCTAATTATTTATTTATTTATTGATTTATCTTATTTCTTCACAAGCGCTATTTTTTTGACTTCTACGAAGCTCCCTATAGTCAATCTGTAATAATAAACGCCGTATGAAAGGTTTGCTGAATTAATATCAGCGCTGTATGAACCGGGGTTTTGAACATCACTAATAAGTGTCTTAACTTCTCTTCCAAGCTTATCGTATACTTTCAGTTCAACCTGCTCCTGCCTGGGGATTGAATAGCTGACAATAAGATTCTTTACGAAAACAGACGGTGTGCTCTGGATGATATCAAGCTCTGCTTGGGGTGAAAGAAGTGTGAAAAGTGTATTATTGGGGGTTACAGGTTTGCTGAATATCTGCTGTGCAAACAGGTCATCAACATATACAAATAAAAAAAGAAGCACTGAAAATAACATTATCAATTGCTTCATTGTATTCTGGGTCTTAATAGCTTTCATCTTAATGATGTCCTTCCTGAAAAGTTTTTAATTTTATTTAAAATCTTTTCTGCTATTTTTTCCCTACCGATTAGTGATACAAATATAGCCTGCGGGTGAACCCTAAAACAATCGTTTATCAATAGTATATCTCAAATTACACTTTAAACCCATAACTTCGCTATTTCACTGTATCATAATTAGCCCTAGATATTCTAACGGATATGGGTTATGCCATGAATTACCTTATGGCTGAAACGGATAGATTTGTCGAAATAATGAATTTTTTGCCCTTTTTGATACTAAATTATACTAACTGAAATCGTAGTATAAAAAGTGCTAAACGAATCAAATAATAGAAATTATAACCGATAATAGGCAGTTATGACATCAGAAAATTCTAATCCTGGGTTTGATTGATCTGCCAAAACCCGGAGATTTAAGATTTTGCCATTATTAAAAGCAGGATAAAATTAGGTGAGACCGTAAAATAACGAAAAAACAAGAGGTTACGAAATCCATCCATATTAGTTAAAATTGAATACTAAATCCCCCGACAGGCAGAAATTTCCACTGGTAAATAATCCCCTGCTCATTTTTGTATTCATTCCAGAAGTACTGGTAGACATTTTCGGTATTGAAAACATTCTGAAGCTCTATATATGAGACGATGCTCATACCCTTGAAGTTCCATTTCTTATCTACCCGCAGATCAAGCCTGTTATAATCCTTAAACCTCGAGCCATTGAAATTATTGAAATCACTTACTCCGCGCCCTGCAAATGTTGAAGCGGCAATATCATAAGGTGTATACGGCCTGCCTGTTGTATAGCGGAATTTCAAGCCTACTAGCCAGTCATTGGCCAATTGGTAACCGGCAATAATTGTAATATTGTGCCTGTAGTCAAATGAACCCGGATTTTCGCCGCCGGCCAGCCCCGTAACCCTGCTTTCGGAGAGCGAATAATTGATCATTCCGTAGATCCCCTTTCCGGTAAGTTTCTTGTGAAATGAAATATCTATTCCCCTGGAAAAACCAACCCCCTCGCTTACTGCTTTTCCAAGGAGCAGATTCGGCCCGTTTTCTGTGCCGCCGCTTATGAGAACATATGTAGGCACAACTGTGCTGACCGGGTAATTGCTGTAATTCTTGTAGTAGGCTTCGATCGAAAATCTGAGTTCAGGAGTGAATAAATGCTCTAAGCCTATAATAAAATGATCCGCTCTTATAAATTTTAGGTTTTTGTTTTCAGGGTCTGATGTAAGCCATAAATATTCAGGAGACTGCCTGTAAATACCGGTTGAAAAACTAATTGCAGTAGCCGGCAAAATACTGAAGCTTAAACCAAACCTTGGTGATACAGCAGCATTATCATTAATTCCGGAAAAATAATCAAACCTCAGTCCGGTATTTACAATAAGTTTACCCCTGAAAAGCTTAAGGGTGTATTGTGAAAATACGGAAGCCTTTTGGTAATTATCTTTTACATTCACATTTGTTTCAGGGATAGGGTCCCCGAATGCAGTAGTATCTGCAATATAAAAAGTTTCGTTCTTGAATTTTATATACCTTCCTGATGCTCCGATAATAATATTATTTGCGGAATTTAGCTGGTACAGCATTTCTGATTTCAGGTTGAAATCAGACTCATACGAATCATAATAAAACTTCAGCGCATCGGTTCTTAAGTCATGGTTTTCATAATAGGTAAATCCGGATGAATTTGAAAAGACTGTCTGCACATATCCTTTCCTGAACAGGTTCTTCAGGTTAAAGCCGGCAGTAAACTGCTGCTGGTCCCCCTTTGCCTTTCCGTAAGGATTATCATTTGAAACATCGGAAGCATCGCCTTCAAAACTGATATTATCTATCCCGCCGACACCTGAAAAAGTAAGCTTTGTATTTCTGTTGAAATCATAAACAGTCTTCAGGTTAAAATCCCAGTAATCAGGCACTGCAGCAAGCCTGATAGCTCCTTTAATAAGGTTCAGATAACTTTTTCTGACAGAAAGCAGAAATGAACCTTTTTGCGAGAAAAGCGGGCCTTCAAATATTCCGCCGAATCCTGCGGTTGAAAGATTAATATCGGAGAGGAATTTTTTCCTGTATCCCTCACGGAACCTTATATCCATAACTGATGAAAGCTTATCGCCGTACCTGGCGGAAAAACCTCCTGTGGAAAAATTTACATCATTAATGAATTTTACGTTTATCATGCCGATCGGGCCGCTGGAAGACCCCTGTGTTGGATAGTGGTTAATATTCGGTATTTCGATGCCGTCGATCATAGTTAGGTTTTCGGCCGGTGAGCCGCCCCTTACAATCAGGTCATTTCTCTGGTCATTAGCCGGAGATACTCCGGGCATTACCTGTACCATACGTGAAATGT
>JANWKI010000078.1 GCA_025451455.1 Ignavibacteria bacterium | reverse complement strand
GTTACCCGCTGCAATCTTGAGACTGCAATGCCGATACTTTTCTCATCAACAACATCATCTTTGAACATCCGGTTAATTGAATCAACTTCATGCAGTATCTGCTTGAACCAAAGCTCATATGCCTGATGCACGATTATGAACAGCATTTCCTCATGTGCCTTATGACCGTACTCTTCGCTTTTGAGTTTCTGGCTGTTTAGCAGGCTTTCAAGCTGCAAATAATCAGAATAATATATCGGCGGATATTTGCTCATTTTTCAATGTTTTTGGTGATTAAGGCTTCAAAATAAGGGTATAGATTCAATTATGAAAGTAACAAAGAGAGGGCTAAAAAACCCTGAATACTGCAAACTTAAGATAAGCAGTTTCTTCCATTGCGGGCAATTCCGGGTGATCAAGAGAAGCGCCGTTGTAATGGATTAGCTGTAACTCCCTTGCAGCTTTCTGTGCTGCAGAAGTAATGGTTTGAAAGAAATCCTCCTTCTTTACATGGTGTGAACATGAGGAAGTTACCAAATATCCGCTTTCGCTTACAAGTGAGAGTGCAAGCTTATTCAGTTTTGTATAGCCTTTAAGAGCTGTCGGAAAGCTTTTCCTGCTTTTGGCAAATGCAGGCGGGTCGATCATAACAACATCAAATTTCCTTCCGGCGTCGATTGATTTCTGAAGAAATTCGAAAATATCACCGGTCACAAATTCCGTTTCTGCAATTAGAGAGTTCAGCGAAAAGTTTCTCCATGCATTTTTTATTTCTGCTGCAGATGAGTCCAGAAATGTGACCCATGAAGCCCCGGCAAAAGCCGCGTGAAGGCCGAAGCCGCCTGAATTACAGAATGCGTCCAGGACCTTTTTTCCTTTAACGATCTTTTCTATAAAATCCCTGTTATCGCACTGGTCAAAATAAAAACCCGTTTTTTGAGATGAAGAAAGATCTATTTCATATTTCATCTTTCCGTCATCAATGACCTCTTCGCCGATTACACCAATGTAGCCATGGTCAATTTCCGGCAGACCTTCAAGTTTCCTGAAATATCCTTCATTTTTTGAAAAAATATTTTTTGCGCCAAGATCATCCTTTAAAACATTCACAACTGAAATAATATTTTTCTGCATACCAAAACAATATACCTGCAAAACATAAGTATCGTTATATTTGTCAATTATCAGCCCTGGCATAAAATCGCTTTCACTGAATATCAGGCGGTAGGAATTGCGGTTCGGATAAAATGTCCTGCGAAGTTCCAAAGCATCCATAATCATCTTACGGGCATAGGCTGTAAAATCACCATCATAACTCTTATTAAGTAATCTCAGAGAGATAAGTGAATTCTTATTGTAAAATCCTTCACCAAGTTTAGTTCCGGCTGCATCATATAAAGCGCATATTTCGCCATTTTCGGCTTCACCTTCCATCTTTGCGATTTCATTGCTGAAAACCCACAAATGCCCGAGTTTTATTCTTTTATCTTCGTTCTTTTTGAGAAATATTTTAGCCAATTATTTCAGATTATTTATTACATTTGCGAGTTTATCACTTACCGTTTTTGCGATTTCTTCAAGGTTCGGGTTGCCGACAGCTTTCATTGATTCCATAGGGTTTATAGCAGATACCCGCACTGATCCGTCAGCTGTTTCCTGTACGATAACATTACAGGGCAGCATTACGCCTATGTTCTCTTCTTCACTTAAAGCTTTATATGCCAGAGGCGGATTGCAGGCACCCAGTATCTTGTATTTCCTGAAGTCAATATCAAGTTTCTTCTTAAGTGTCTCTTTTACATCAATTTCTGTCAGGATACCAAAGCCTTCTTTCTTAAGTTCTTCGGTTACCTGCAGTATTGCTTCATCAAATGATACATCAACTTTTTTTGAATTATGATATGACATATTAAAATGGAATTAATTGGTGTTATACAAAAATACTCAATTGGTAAAGCCATAGAAATGCAATTACACCGCTTAATGACTGATCACAGAGAATTGAGTTCTTTCGCAAGCGTTTCGGCGTCTTCGTAATTATTGTAGATATGGGGAGAGACCCTTAAATAACCTTCCCTTACAGCAATGTAGATCTTTTTTTCTTCCAGCGCTTTCTGAATTTCCTTATTTCTGGAGAATTCAATATGAGAGAAGATGAGGATATTTGAACGGTGATTTGGTGATAGTTCGCTCTCTATCCTGTATTTAGAGCTGTCTAAAAGCTCCATCAGCTTATCCTGAATGCTCAAAATATGATTAAAAATATTTTCAACACCAAGCTCCATGAAGTATTTAATAACTTCATTCGTTCCTATCATTCCAAGTGTGTTGAGTGTAGAGTTCTCGTAAACACTTCCATCAGATTTGAAATCCAGTTTGTAATTCAGGAAATTATCAAAATCATAATTTACATTTGTAGTCCCAACATAGGTCGGATTTATGAACTCCCTGTATTTCCCGGAGATATATGTAAAGCCAAGTCCGGAAGGTGACATAAGCCATTTTTGATTCCCGGTGCTCAGGAAATCAATTCCCATTTCCTGCACATCAACCGGGCATATTCCGGTAGCCTGGATAGCATCGACTGCAAGCAGGATATTATGCTTCCTGCAGAAATCTGATATGCTTTTTATGTTATGCCTGTAGCCAAGGAACTGAACATAGCTAATTGTGAATACCTTTATATTATAATCGATCAGTGCACGCTTTATTGCAGATTCGTTTGCATAACCTTTATCCGAAGGGATAAGCATAACATTTGCTTTGCCAAGTTTTTCCTGGTTAAGCCAGGGGTAAACCACAGCAGGAAATTCAGAATCAAGCATGGCGACATTATTATTCTTTGGATCAAGCTTAATTCCGTTTGCAAAAATGTTAATTCCGTGAGTAGTATTGGATGTAATTGTGATCTCATCAGGATCAGCATTCAGCAGCAGACCGCAGGTTTTCCTGAGTGCTTTTGCTTCGTTGATATTCACTAAGCTTAAGTTCAGATAATCCTCTGTAAAAGTCCTGATAAAGTTATTCAGTTTTTCAACTGAGCGTTTGGGGTAAGGGGTATAGTGCGCCGAATCAAAATAAATGCATTTTTCAAGAAACGGGAACTGCTCGCGGATGGACTGGTGGTTTGGCAGCATATTATATTTTACCAAGTGCATTTTTAATGTCTTCCAAAAGGTCTTCACAGTCTTCACACCCTACGGATAGCCTTACAAGTCCGTCAGTCAGTCCGAATTTTTCCCGCTCTTCTTTGGGAACAGCGCCGTGGGTCATACTGACCGGGTGGCAAACAAGGCTTTCAACTCCGCCAAGGGACTCAGCCCGTGAGAAGATTTTGAGTGCATTGAAAAATTTTACGGCATTTTCAAGCGAACCAAGATCGATGGATATCATTCCGCCAAATCCGCGCATTTGCTTTTTAGCAAGAGCATGCTGGGGATGGGATTCAAGCCCGGGATACATTACCCTGACAATCTTATCCTTAAAATTCTTTTCAATTTCATTTGCAATTATGATGGCATTTTCATTATGGCGCGCCATCCTGAGAGCCAGTGTCTTGGTGGAACGGAGTACCAGGTAGCAATCAAACGGTGAGGGTACTGCTCCAACGGAATTCTGTATGAACTTTAATTGCTCAGCAATATCCGGACTGCTGGTAATAACACAACCGCCAATAGCATCACTGTGCCCGTTTATGTACTTGGTAGTACTGTGGAGAACAATATCTATGCCCATATCAAGCGGATTCTGGAAATAGGGGCTCATGAATGTATTATCACAAACCGATATCAGTTTATGTGCTTTGGCAACTGCTGATATCATTTCAAGATCTGTAAGTGTAAGCATTGGATTGGTAGGGGTTTCCACGAAGATCATTTTTGTATTGGGTTTAAGGGTTGATTTTATCAGTTTTTCTTCCGACGTGTCTATCCATGAGAAGTCCAGGCCAAGCTTTCGCATTATCTTTTCAAAAATTCTGTATGTGCCGCCGTATACATTTTGTGATACTATTACATGATCGCCCTTTCCTAATAGTGTACCGACCGCATGAGTGGCAGCCATACCGCTGGAAAAGGCAAATCCGAACTTGCCGTTTTCAAGCGCCGCAAGATTTTCTTCAAGCCGAACGCGTGTTGGGTTGATAGTGCGCCCGTAATCATATCCTTTTGATACACCAAATGCTTCATCAGCATAGGTAGATGTTGCATATATCGGCACGTTTACGGCGCCTGTTTCTTTATCAGGCTCATTGCCTGCATGTATTGCTTTAGTTGAAAATTTCATATTAGTTAAAAGTTAAAAAGTTCATAAAGTTATAAAGTTCATTTATACAAAATCCAGCACGTCGATTCTCGTTAAGATGCCGATTATCCTGCCGTACTGGCTGACAAGTATTGCAGGAGATTTCTTAAGGCTTTGTATTCCATGCTTCATATCATCGGATTCATCGATTACCGGGTATGGTTTATCCATTAATTCGCTTACTTTTTTCTCTATTATTGCAGGATTCTCTATTATCCTGCTCATTATATCTGCTTCGGTAAGTGACCCAAGTGATTTGTTATCATCAAGTACAGGAAGCAGCGAAATGTTGTATTCTTCAAGCCTGTTCAGAGCTTCTCCGATCGTTTCATTTGGTGAAGCTGAAACCAGGTTCGGCAATCCGCCTGAGAGTTTTGTCTGAAAAACAACGCCTACAGTGACCTTGTCCTTTTCAAGCAGACGCTTTTCGCGCATCCATTCATCAGAATGATGTTTGCTTAAATAACGCTCACCGGTATCGCATACAACAAATACAACCAGCCCGTTCTCATCAAGACCTTTGGCTACTTTCAGAGCTGCCACAAGGTTCGTACCTGTACTGCCCCCGCAAAAAATGCCTTCTTCCCTTGATAGTCTGCGTGACATATGGAATGAGTCCTTATCTGTTACATTTATTATTTCGTCTATGTATTTAAAATGAACATTCTCAGGAAGCATATCCTGCCCTATTCCTTCAACAAGATATGGAGTGCCTTCAGTCATTACACCCGATTCTTTATAAGTCTTGAATATTGAACCATAGGGATCTGCAGCGATAATTTTGATTTTCGGATTTTTTTCTTTTAGAAATCTTCCGGTGCCGCTCACTGTACCGCCTGTACCAAGACTGCCGACAAAATGAGTAATTTTCCCGCCGGTTTGTTCCCACAGCTCGGGACCAGTGGTTTTGTAATGAGCTTCGGGATTTGACGGATTGTTATACTGGTACATAAATAACGAATTCGGGGTATCTTCTGCAATTCGTTTTGCCACACTTACATAATGTTCAGGTGTATCATGCTTGGCTGTCATAGGGCAGATGACAACATCGGCGCCCAAAGCCTGCAGGTACCTGCGTTTTTCAACAGATACTTTTTCCGTCATAGTGAAAATACATTTGTATCCCTTTACAGTGGCAGCAATTGCAATTCCGATACCTGTATTACCGCTTGTTGCTTCTATGATCGTTCCTCCGGGTTTCAACACGCCTCTTTTGACTGCATCGTCTATCATTGCAAGACCAATCCTGTCTTTAACGCTTGCTCCCGGATTCATCGATTCCATTTTTGCGTAGACTGATGCTTTAATATCCTGGGTTAATTTATTGAGTTTTACTAAGGGTGTTCTTCCGAATAATTCTAATACACTATTAACTACTTTCATTTTAAAATACCGCTTTCATCTGTAAATTCCGAAATTGATTATTTATTTTGTGAATCATCCTTTTGATATACATCCGGGAACCACAATTCCATACATCTATCCGGGGCATGGAACTTAATGAATCCGAATTTTGAATACAGCTCCTGCGCATCGCGGGTTAATAATATCCACCTTCTGAATCCCTGCAGCTCAGGATGTTTCAACATAAATTCCATCACCCATTTAGAAAGCCCTTTTCCCCTGTATGCTTCCAGTACAAATACATCACCTAAATATGCAAATGTAGCTTTGTCGGTTACCACTCTGGCAAATCCGATTTGCTTTTCATTTTCATACAGGCCGAAACAAACAGAATTTTCGATCGACCTTTTTACAGTTTCAAGAGAAATCCCATTTGCCCAGTAGGATACATTGCTAAGATAATTGTGGATTGAAGAAATATCCAGCTTTGATCTATCGGTGGAGATCTGAAAATTATCCCTTATTTCTTCAAAAATCCTGTCTTTCATGCAGCTTAAACTATAATGGCCTCATTAACGGGAAGAAGAGCACATCCCGTATTGACTGTGAATTTGTCAGCAGCATTACAAGCCGGTCAACTCCAAGTCCAACCCCGGTTGTTGGCGGCATTCCAACTTCAATTGCTCTTAAGAAGTCCTCATCAAGCGGATGCGTTTCTTCTTCACCGCCGCGTCCGCGCTCTACCTGGTCTTCAAGCAATTTACGCTGAAGTACAGGATCATTAAGCTCTGTATATGAGTTGCCAAGCTCCCATTTATTGATGTAAGGTTCAAATCTTTCAACAAATATTACCTGCTCCGGATCTTTTCGCATGGTCTCAAGCTGCTCCATTGAATATTCCCTTAGGGGCTTGCAAAGCGGTGTTGTATCAATGGGATGATCGAGAACAAATGTCGGCTGTACAAGGCTTTCCTCGCAGGTTTCTTCAAATAATGCTGCTATCAAGACCCCCTTATTACCTGAAATTGCCGGATCAAAATCAATTTCTTTTTTCTTCATGAATTCAAGGATCTCATCTTTGGTCATGTTTAAAACATCAATCCCGTTTTTCTCTTTTATTGCATCAACCATCTTTATTCTTTTCCACGGGCGTTTGAAGTCTATTTCTGTATCGATGTAATTTATTCTTGTGGAACCGTTAACTGCCAAACATGCATTCTCAACTACTTCCTCAAACATGTTCATGCTGTCAAAATAGTCTCCGTAAGCCTGGTACCATTCTACTTGTGTAAACTCAGGGTTGTGAGTTCTGTCTATACCTTCATTACGGAAATCTTTTACAAACTCATATACACGGTTGAATCCCCCGACAATAAGCCTTTTCAGGTAGAGCTCGTTTGAAATCCTGAGATATAACGGAATATCAAGGGCATTATGATGAGTTACAAACGGTCTTGCAGTTGCTCCGCCGTAAATCGATTGCAGGGTAGGGGTTTCAACTTCGAAGAAGCCGTATTTTTCGAGAGTATTTCTAATTGACCTGATAATATTTGTTCTCCTGATAAATGTTTCCTTGACGCTCTCATTTACGATCAGATCAATGTATCTTTGCCTGTAGCGGAGCTCAACATCTGCAAATGCATCGTGAACAATTTTTTCACCTGATTCTGTAGTTTCTTCTTTTACTACCGGAAGCGGTTGTATGGATTTGGTTAATAGCTCTATCGTTACGGCGTGAACGGAAATTTCACCCATTTTTGTCCGGAAAACAAATCCTTTAACACCGATTATATCGCCAATATCGAGCAGCTTGAAGAGCTTATAGAGGTTTTCACCAACATCGTTTTGCCTGATATAAATCTGCAGTTTTCCCTTATCATCTTTTATAGTGCAAAAGCTTGCCTTGCCCATTTTCCTGATAGCCATTATCCTTCCGGCAACGGAAACAATTTTTTCCTTTGCTGCTTCGGATTCTGCTTCATCGGCCGGGTCTTTGAAAGCAGAGAGAATCTCTTCGGAATTGGCTGTTAAATCGAACCTGTGAGGGTACGGGTTCACACCGAGTTTTTTTATTTCTTCAAGCGCGTTTAAGCGGCTTTTTACGAGGTCGTTTGTTTCCTGCAAAAATTGCTCCTGTTAAATTTGTATAAAAACAAAAGGACACATACTTGATTCAAACCCTTGAGCTATCATGTGTCCTTTTTAATTCTTCAGTAATGCCTTTAATAAAAAGCATTAATGAAAGAAATGTGTATGTAGATATTAATTACAATGTTGTGACTTGCACTTGCTCTTGATATTTCTGTTCTATTCCTTTGTATCCGAGATCTTTTCTGAAATGTCTTCCAGTTCTTTAGAAATACTCTCCAAAACATCTGAGCCTGTCGAAGGCTCGACAGCCGTATCTGTTATTTTGATTTTTTTCTTCTTGTCCTTTTTCTTTTTCTTCTTTCCGCCTTTTTTATCCTTCTTGCCGCCCTCACCTGCTTCTTCGGGTTTTCTGAAAACCGGCATTTTTGGGGTAGCCAGTTTCCTGGCATCGCGCAATTCTTCCTCAGTCATGTATCGCCATTCGCCCGGCTTCAGGCTATCCAGCCCGATCCTTGCATATTCAACCCTCTTAAGCCTTTGGACCATATAGCCAAGTTCTTCCAGCATTCTTCTTACCTGGCGGTTCCTGCCTTCGTGAATGGATATCCATATGTTCTGATCTGCTGTATTGGGAATGATCCGGACCTTAGCTCTTGAAGTGGGCTTTCCGTCGATCATAATGCCTTCTCTGAGCTTTCTCATGTCTGCCTCTTCAATTGGCTTATCCAGCTTGGCAAAGTACGTTTTGAATACTTTGTGCCGCGGATGCATCATCATGTTCGAAAACTCGCCGTCGTTTGTAAGCAGCAGTACTCCGTCAGTATCGTAGTCAAGCCGCCCGATTGGATATAAGCGCGTATTCAGGCCAATAAGATCCATGACAGTAGGTCTCCCCTTCTCGTCATGTGTTGTTGTGACGTATCCTCTGGGTTTAAAAAGGACAACATAAATGAATTCAGTCAGCGGTCTTACTTTTTCGCCGTCAACTTTTACAACGTCCTTATCCGGGTTAACTTTTGTTCCCGGTTCTGTAACAGTTTGCATGTTTACTGTAACCCTTCCTGTAAAAATTAATTCGTCTGCTTTTCTTCTTGCGGTAACTCCCGCGTTTGAAATGAATTTATTTAGTCTTGTAAGTTTATTCTCTTCACTGCTATTACTCTCCTCTGACATCACCCTGGTTCTCTTCCCTTGTATCTATTGAATCATCATTCCCGGACTCAGCATTACTGCTTATCATTACATCTCCTGTATTCCCCACTTCATCGGTATTAAGTTCGTGAATACTTGCAATACCGGATGATTCATTATTATCCTGCTCAGTGCCGCTCCCTGAGTTTGCGCCGGAGGTTATCTTTTCTCTTATCATATTGATCTCTTCATAAAAATCAATATCAGACTGGGATACACCCTCAGGCGGAGAACTTTTGATTATCTCTTCGATTGCTTTGAGATGCGGCAGGTCTTCCAGGGAGTTCAATCCAAGGTACTCCAGCAGGTTATCTGTAGAGCCATACAGCATTGGCCTTCCAACAACTTCAGCCCTTCCTTTAATGGTGATAAGGTCTTTTTCCAGAAGCGAGCCTATTATATAATCAACATTCACTCCCCTGACTGCTTCAATCTCGTTCTTTGTGATAGGCTGATTGTATGCAATGATAGCAAGTGTTTCAAGTGCAGATTGTGACAGTCTTCTTTTTAATTTTTCTTT
>JANWKI010000077.1 GCA_025451455.1 Ignavibacteria bacterium | reverse complement strand
GTGGTGATGAAGGTTAGTGAAAATTACCGATTTATCAAAAATAACCGAACTTTGTCATAATTTCAATTGAAATAAGAATAATAAGCAGTAATTCCCGGAAATATATTCTTCCTGAGGGTGTCCATTGAAAACTTTAAACTGACTGCAGAATTGGAATCGCAGGGCTCTGCAAAAAAATAGTATTTTGATTAAATGTCATTTATATACGGTATGGAATTGCTCCGGCAATTGCCCAGGGTTGTGAGACCTTTTATTGCTTTGAATAACTTCCGAAAAACAGGTATATTTGGTGATTAATGCTCAATTTTTATAGATTACAGCAGGATTACCTGAAGTTTGAAGGTGCTGACCGCCTTGATCTGATAAACAGGCTTTCAACCAATGAAGTTAATTCCCTTGAAAAATACAGGGGAATCAAAACAATATTAACTTCCGATAAGGGCAGATTTGTTGATATAGTAACACTTTATAATTTTGGTGACTTTGTACTTGCCGCGTGTTCTTTTAACAATTCAAAAAATGTTATTGCATACCTTGATAAGTACACTATCATGGATGACTTCAAGCCCGTTGATATGTCAGGAACTCATGAAACTATCCTGTTTTACGGTGATGATGTAAGCTCTTTTGCAGCAGAATTATTCAATATTGATACAGGTAATTTTGAGAATGATGATTTTTCTGTTTATGCTTCTGATGATAAGCACATCATAATTGCACGGAATGACGATGCATTCGGTGGCCTGAATTTTATCTATGCATCAAAAGACAGGCCTTTTTGGGAAGAGAAAATTTTCAATAAAGACCTGAAGAATAAATTTGGCCTGGCAGAAACTACAAACGAATTATACGAAACGAAAAGAGTTGAATATGGGATCCCGGCTTTCGGAAAAGAAATGACTGAGCTGACAAATCCACTGGAGTGCGGGCTCAACAGGTATGTAAGTTTCACAAAGGGGTGTTACATCGGTCAGGAAGTAATTGCAAGGCTAGACGCATATGATAAGATAAGTAAACATATGGTTGGAATCAGATCTGAAATCGAAATCCCGATTGGTGGCAGTTCAGGTGATGTAAAACTGCTGGCAGATAATAAGGAGTGCGGCTTTGTAACAAGCAGCTGCATTTCTGATAAATTCGGAAATATCGGACTTGGATTTGTAAAAACGATCTTTCTGAATTACGATAAACCATATGACATCAAAATTAATGAAAATCTACTAAAATGCCGGATAACCAAACTACCATTTGATAACGAATTATCGGCACACAGATGACACAGAATGTACAGAACCGCGCAGAAAACAGTACATTGTTGCATGAAGAAATAACTTCTGTCATAATTGAATCGTTCTATATTGTTTATAAAAAACTTGGTTTTGGATTTCTTGAAAGAGTTTATCAGAATGCTCTGGCTATAGAATTGAGAAAAAAAGAATTAGATGTTGAGTGCCAGAAGCCTCTGAATGTGCTATATGATGGCGTAGTAGTTGGGGATTTTTTTGCGGATTTTGTTATCAATTCGAAAGTGATTGTTGAGATTAAGGCTGCAGAAAGATTGATAAAGGAACACGAGTACCAACTAATAAACTATCTTAAGGCAACTGAAGCTGAAGTAGGTCTGTTATTGAACTTTGGCAAAGAACCTGAATTCAAACGTAAAATTTTTACTAATGACAGAAAAACGCTGTGAAACTCAGTTTTATTCAGTGTACTCTGTGAGCATTCTTAAGAAAATCATAAAAATACAGGAGATATACAGATGTCTATAAATGTAAAAGAAATATTAGGCAGTGACGCGAAGCTGCTTGAACATAAATGCATAACAATACCAAAAGAAAACCTGCACCTTCCCGGACCGGACTTTGTTGACCGGATATGGAAGGACTCAGACCGTTCAAGCCAGGTTCTCAGGAACATGGAAGCAATATTTGGACACGGCAAATTAAGCGGTACGGGATACCTTTCGATTTTACCTGTTGACCAGGGTATTGAGCATTCTGCAGGGGCTTCTTTTTCTCCGAATCCAATCTACTTTGATCCCGAAAACATTGTAAAACTTGCAATAGAGGGCCAGTGTAATGCAGTGGCTTCAACCCTTGGGGTCTTAGGGGCTGTATCGCGCAAATATGCTCATAAAATACCTTTTATTCTGAAGATCAACCACAATGAGTTCCTTTCTTACCCGAATAAATACGACCAGTTATTGTTTGCAAGCGTTGAGCAGGCATACAACCTCGGGGCGGCAGCAATTGGCGCAACGATCTATTTCGGTTCGGATGAATCGGCAAGGCAGATACAGGAAATATCAGCAGCATTTCAGTATGCCCATGAGTTTGGCATGGTAACAATCCTTTGGTGCTACTTGAGGAACTCTGCCTTTAATATAAAGGGAGATAAAGACTACCATCTTTCAGCAGATCTGACAGGACAGGCAAATCACCTGGGTGTAACAATAGAAGCGGATATAATTAAGCAGAAACTCCCCGAAAACAACGGCGGATATAACGCTCTGAAATTCGGAAAAACAAGCAAGCTTGTTTACGAGAAATTATCAAGCGATAACCCGATCGATCTTACCCGTTACCAGGTAGCTAATTGTTATATGGGAAGATGCGGTTTGATCAACTCCGGGGGAGCATCGACCGGTAAGGGTGATTCCGACTTGAAAGAGGCAGTAAAGACGGCAGTCATCAACAAGCGCGCAGGCGGTATGGGTCTTATTTCCGGAAGAAAAGCTTTCCAGAAACCCATGAATGATGGCGTTGAGCTTTTGAACGCAATTCAGGAAGTATACCTTGATAACAAAATTACAATAGCGTAGAGAGTATAAGAAGATCGAATTTTAATCAATAATAAAACATAATATGAACAAAAAACTGAAAAAAGTAGCGCTGAAGCACAGACGGAAAAAAGCAAAAGTAAAAGCAAAGATCACAGAATCAAAGGCTAAGGCTGTAAAGAAGTAATGAAAAATGTTATGCTGCTGGTTTTTATCACTCTGGCAGCAACTTTCACCCCCATATTTTCCAAGCTAAGCGTAGCGGAAATTTCCCCCCTGTCGTTCGGTTTTTTCAGGTTTGGGACTGCCGCTATTTTGTTTTTTATAACACTTAAGATCCGGAAACTTGATCTTAAGTTTGAAAGACAGGATTATCCAAGGCTTATATTACTCTCTCTTCTCTGTATACCGCTTAACCAGTTCTTTTTTTTAACCGGCATCAAAATGTCGTACGCATCACACTCCGGAATAATTTATTCCCTTAACCCGGTTTATGCTTATGTTATTGCCGTGCTCTTTAAATATGAAAAATTTTACTATTCCAAACTATTTTCGATCCTGCTGACGGTTCTCGGTATCATCTTCATATTCTATGAAAACTTCTCGGTGGTAAGCGTAAACAATAATGTTATTACCGGTGATGTGCTGCTGCTTTTTGCAGTATTAACATTTTCATTGTACCTTACACTGGGCAAGGGCACCATTGAAAAGTACGGGGCTTTGAAAACATCCGCATTTGTCTTTCTTCTTGGCAGTTTTTTTTACATACCCCTGTTCGTTTACGATCTGCCTAACCTTTCCTTTGAAAAGGTTACATACATGGGTATAATCGGGTTCTTATATCTTTCTATAATAGTTGCATACCTTGCCTATTTTGTGTGGTATTATGCATTAAAAAGAATTGCAGTAAGCAAACTGACTACACTTTCAAATATTTCTCCACTGCTTACGGTTTTATTTTCAGTTATATTTCTGGGAGAGCATATTTCTCTTTTCTTCTTAATTGGCTCATCAATAACGCTGCTGGGTGTCTTCATAATGCACCGCGTAAGCATAGATATATCATAAATTGGAAAAAAGAAAACTAAATATCGGGCTTGTCGGATGCGGTCATCTCGGGAAGATCCACTGCAGGCTGCTGAATGAACTATCAGGGAAAGACAGTTCACTGAATTTTACCGGGGTATATGATACAAATAAAGAGAGTTCTGATGAAATTAATAATCTTTATAACCTGAAAAGTGCCGTTACATTTGATGAATTGCTCGGCAGAATTGATACTTTGATCGTGGTTACGCCGACATCGACACACTTTGAGACTGCAAAGAAAGCATTAGAGAAAAACATTAATTTATTTATCGAAAAACCTGTTACCGGCTCGCTCGTTGAAGCTGAAAAACTCATCGGGCTTGTTCAAAACAGCGTTATTAAAATACAGGTTGGGCATGTGGAGCGGTTTAACCCTGCACTCACTTCCCTGGATAAATTTGAATTGAACCCTATGTTCATAGAGTCACACAGGCTTGCCCAGTTTAATCCAAGGGGCACTGATGTATCCGTTATTCAGGATCTGATGATCCATGATATCGATATAATACTGCATTTGGTTAACTCTCCCATAGTAAAAATTGATGCCAATGGTGTTGCGGTTATTTCGGAAGAGGTAGATATTGCTAATGCAAGAATTACATTTGCAAGCGGCTGTGTGGCAAACCTGACGGCGAGCAGGATTTCACTTAAAAAAATGCGGAAGATGCGGATATTTCAGCAAAACGCTTATATTTCTTTGGATTTCCTCAACAATAAATCAGAGATATTTCATTTGACTGATAAAGAAACAGCATCATCAGGAATGACCTTTCCGATATCCGATACAAAGAAAATTGTTTTTGAAGAGCCGCAGATAGAGAATATTGAAAACGTTAATCCTATCAGGAACGAGCTTGAATCGTTTTTTGACAGCATAATTAACAATACTCCGGTGAAAGTATCTCTTGAAGACGGAAAAGAAGCCGTAGAAGCAGCAGATCAAATAATAAATATTATATCCCGAACTCAGAATTGAAAGACTTCATAAATTCCAATAAGATCATCAGAAGGATATCTGAGGTTTCAAGGAAGACGAATACTCAGTCTTACCTTGTCGGAGGATATATCCGCGACAGCATCCTTGGCAAAGTTCAGGAAAAAAATGATATTGATATATCCGTGATCGGGGATGCAATAGTATTTGCTGAAATTGCAGCATCTGAATTAGGGACGAAACTCAGCGCAGTTTATAAAAAATTCGGTACAGCTATGCTTGAGATCGAGGGGAACAGGATTGAGTTCGCCTCTGCGCGAAAGGAAAGCTACAGCCCGGATTCCCGAAAGCCGTTGGTAGAATTTGCCGGCCTGAAGGAAGACCTCTCAAGGAGGGATTTTACCATTAATGCACTGGCTGTTTCACTGAATACTGATAGCGGCGATGTAGTCGATCTATTCGGAGGGATCAGCGATATTAACGAAAAGACCCTCAGAACACCGCTTGATCCTTCTGAAACATTCACGGATGATCCGCTTAGAATGATGCGGGCATGCAGATTTGCATCACAGCTTGATTTTGAGATCGCAGGCGATACTTTTCATGCGATCAAACAGATGCGCGGCAGGCTGAGGGTGAAAAGCGGCGAACCCGGCGTTGTTTCGCAGGAACGCATCACTGAGGAATTCCTCAAGATAATGGCTTCACCAAAACCTTCGATAGGATTGAACCTGCTTTTTAAATCCGGTATCATGGAGATCATTTTCCCGGAAGTTCATAACCTTGAGGGTATCGATCAGAGAAAGGATTTCCACCATAAGGATGTATTCTACCATACACTTCAGGTCATTGATAATATTTCCGGAAATACCGGCAACATTTGGCTTAGAATTGCTGCCTTAATGCATGATATTGCCAAACCGCCTACTAAAAAATTCGTTGAAGGCACAGGGTGGACATTCCACGGTCATGAAGACCTGGGCGCAAGGTGGCAGAAAAAAATATTTACACGGATGAAACTGCCCTTTGATAAGCTTTCATACGTTGAGAAGCTGGTGCGGCTTCATTTGAGGCCAATTGCACTTGCAAGCGATAACGTAACAGATTCAGCAGTAAGGAGACTGATATTTGATGCCGGTGATGATATTGAGGATCTCTTCATGTTATGCCGCGCAGATATCACTTCAAAAGACCCGGAGAAAGTAAAAAAATACCTTGAGAATTTTGATAAAGTCGAGCAAAAAGTGGCAGAAGTGGAAAAGAGGGATAAGATACGAAACTTCCAGTCACCTGTCAGAGGTGATGAAATTATGAAGATCTGCGGCATTGAGCCTTCAAGGGCTGTCGGAATCCTGAAAACAAGCATCGAAGAAGCTATACTTGATGGTATAATTCCAAACGAATATGATGCTGCTCTGGATTATTTAAATAAGATCAAAGATGAAATACTTTCTAAATAGGGATTTCTTCTTTATCCTCTCGGATGATACTGTTTATGTACTTCTTTAAGATAGGTAATATCCACATGCGTGTAAATCTGCGTAGTGCTGATATCAGAGTGTCCGAGCATTTCCTGTATTGATCTGAGGTCGGCCCCGCCTTCAAGCAAATGAGTGGCAAATGAATGGCGGAATATGTGAGGATGAATTTTCTTCTGTATCTTCGCCATTTTTGTGTACTTATTGATGATATCCCAAATGGCCATACGGGAGAGCTTTCTTCCCCTCCAGTTCAGGAATAAATAATCTTCAGAGTAATTCTTCATGATCTTAGAGCGGGCGTTTTGCCTGTAGATACGTATCCATTCAAGTGCTGAACCGGCTATTGGCACAACTCTTTCCTTTGATCCCTTTCCAAAAACCCTGATAACTTCATCACTATCCATAATATTGGAATTCTTCAGGTCTGTTACCTCGCTTACTCTTAAACCGCAGGCATACATTGTTTCCATAATAACTTTATCACGCAATCCCAGAACCGAGTTAACATCCGGCTGTTCCAGGATCTTATCAATTTCCTGTACAGTTAAAACATCAGGAAGTTTCCTGCCAAGCTTTGGGGAATCAAAATATTCAAGCGGATTTAAGCTGAGTTTGCTCTTATTGCTGTTTAACAGAAAATTGAAGAATTGCCTGAGTGAGGAAAGCATTCTTGCAGTTGTTGAAGAACGGAATTCTTTTTTAAGCTGTGCAAGAAATTTTTCGATCACAATTTCAGTGACATCATCAAATAATTTGATGTCTTCGGTTCTGAGAAAATCATTAAAACGCAAAAGGTCAAATGTATATGATTTGATAGTGTTTTCAGAAAGGGATTTTTCCAGTTCAATAAAAAGTAAAAATGATCTTATTAACCGCAGCCTGGGTTCAGAGGATTCCTCAGCAGGTAATTTACTTTTCTTCTTCTTCATCCTGGTAACTGGATTCAGGGTACCTTATCCGGTGATGATGTATACCGACAAGAATCTTAAGGAAGCTCTGCCTTATCTTGATAAGGTCTCGCAGTGTCAGGTCGCATTCATCAAGCTCGCCATCGAGAAATCTTGCGCGTATAATTTCATTGATCTGGGTTTCAAGTTTTGCCGGGGAGGGGTCCTCAATTGTTCGGGTTGCAGCTTCAACTGAATCAGCCAGCATGACGATACCTGTTTCTTTTGTTTGAGGTTTCGGTCCGGGATAACGGTAAATATATTCATGAGTAGTATCAATTTCACCGTCTTCAGTTCTTGCTTTTTCATAAAAATAGGATACAAGATTTGTCCCGTGATGCATAGGGATGAAATCTATGATCTCTTTCGGAAGCCGATATTTTTCAGCAAGCTTAATGCCGTTTTTTACATGTGAAATAATCATTTTTGCACTGAGCGAGGGGTTAAGTTCGTCATGCCGGTTGTTATCCATCTGGTTTTCAACAAAATAGTCCGGATTCCCTATCTTACCAATATCATGGTAATAACAGCCCACACGTGTTAAGATCTGGTTGGCGCCGATTTCCTTGGCTGCCTGTTCCGAAAGATTTCCCATAATGATAGAATGATGGAAAGTGCCCGGAGCTTTTGAGGATAAATCCCTGAGAAGCGGATGATTGAAATCACTCAATTCAAGAAAAACCAGGTCAGTTGCAATGCCAAAAACACGTTCGTAAAAAATGAGAAGGCCATAGGCAAGTATCGGAGAAAGTACGGCATTCAAAGAAGCAGCAAACAGCTGGCTTCTTATCATACTGAAATCTTCATATCTTTCCAGCCCTATAGCAGTGATTGTAATAGCATATCCTATGAGAATATATATCATTGATACAAAGATCTGGGACCGGTTTTTTATATCCCTTACAGAATATACTACGAGAACTGAAGCGCAAAAATTAGGGATAAGAATGTCATAATCGCCTCCCCTGACAGCAGATACAAGGATACTGATTACCATTATTGCATATACTGCTAACCTTGAATCAAAAATTATAGTAAGAAGCATTGCTGCAACAGGCACAAAAATAATATATTCAATCGG
>JANWKI010000076.1 GCA_025451455.1 Ignavibacteria bacterium | reverse complement strand
TAAAAGCTAAGGAATCCTGCCCGTCGGAATTTGTTATCTCAATCCTTGAATATCCGATTGATGTACTGAATTTTTTATTCCAGTTGAAATCTATAAAAGCAACTACACCATAAACGGGTAATGCAACGCCCTTAACCGGTTTCTTTGGGTCACTGAAATTATTTTTAATACCTACATCAACCGGCGCGTCGTTCATATAATTTTCAATACCTTCACCGTATAAACCCTGGAGGCGCACAACATGATTTCCGAACTTAAGGTTTGAACTGAGATTTACACCCCAGCCCATTGCGTCGCCGCTAAGATCAAGTGTATCACTGTTCTGGTCTTCCCATTTCATATATCTTACTATTCCTGCAAACTCAACATATCCCCACTTTTTGCCCGCATACCTGTATTCCATTGAGAAATCAGGAACAGGAAATTTCGGCACAACACCCTGCAGCTCATTCCTGCCGGAATAGACGCCTGCATCTGAACTTGCTCCGGGGCGCTCCAGTGCGAATGTTAACCTTGTATCACCCATAATAGGCATGTAACGAACCTGAACATTGCGGAAAAAAGCCATACCGGTGGGTCCCCAGTACTCAACAGTATTCGGGAACACATCAATATCCATAAACGGGCTCCAGTACTGGCCGGCTCCAAAATGGCCTAACTGCCCGTAAGCATGGCGAAGGCGAATAGTTGTTTGCCCTGCATCAACGCCTGTGCCGAACATTTCAAACTCAAACTGTGTGAACAGGTTACCAAGAGGTGTCTTTGTATTTGATTTCACGCCCAGCCTGGACTGCCTTACGCTTGCAAAAAAATTACCGTCTGTGCCATACTGATTTTCAAATGTCGGAAGCTTTGTTGGCCTTACAACATCATACCAGTCCGGGTGAATTTGATTTGCATTATACCCGAGGTCTGTCATTGCAAAACCGTATATCTCAATGTTGTTATCCTGTGCTGATATATTCAAAGCAAAACAAAAAAACAAAACTGAAGTAAAAAAATATAACTGTTTCATTTCACCCTTTCTTGTTTAGAAAATTTATTAATTTGTTTAATAATACAGTATTCTTATTTCGGAAATATTTTAAATTATTATATTGAGAAAATAGCCTGCTTTAAACAGTTTTGAGTTTAAACTTTACAGAACAGATTTTAATAAAAGTATCAATTTTGATACAAAAATAGGAATTTTTATAATAGTCAGGACAGAGTCGAAAGTAGTATTTACGGTAGTAAAAGTA
This sequence comes from Ignavibacteria bacterium, assembly GCA_025451455.1. GTDB lineage: Bacteria > Bacteroidota > Ignavibacteria > Tepidaquicellales > OLB5 > OLB5. Next base: position 16,729 of record JANWKI010000076.1, on the reverse strand, counting down.
GTAGTATATCTAATTTATATTGATAAAAAGCCCATAATAGTACAATAATCACGAAATCAATCCGGATCGGTTATTGGAGCACATTTTCTTGATCAGGAACCGGTAGAGCATATATTATTCTATTTTCGGGAGGTGTGACTGCACATGATTTTACGCAAAGCAAATTTTATTCTTCTTTAAATTTTGAATTTCGGGTATAATAAATGTTTTGTTTCTTATGTTTTCTATTAAGATTTTTGCAAAAACCACTTTTTGGCAAAAGACACGCAAATAGTAAAAGTCGGCAGAAGAAAACTTGAGCTTTCAAACCTCAGGAAAATACTCTTTCCGGATGATGATATAGTTAAGGCCCAGGTAATTGAGTATTATCTCAAAATAGCCCCCACGATACTGAACCATATAAAAGGCAGACCGCTTTCACTTGTCCGTTACCCCAACGGGATCTATGGCGAGAAGTTCTTTCAGAAAAACCGCCCTGACTGGGCGCAGGAATGGATCGAATATGTTTCTCTTGGCAGTGAAGATAAAAAGGACTATATACTTGCAACAGAAGACGCAACACTTGTATGGCTGGCAAATTTAGCCTGCCTTGAACTTCATCAGATGCATTCAAAGAAGCCAAGCTTTGATAAGCCCGATTATATGGTATTTGATCTTGACCCTCCTGAAAAATTTAATTTTGAAGATATAGTAGAGATCGCACTTGAGCTTAAACCGCACCTTGAAAACTACGGCTACCATCCGTTCGCCAAAACAACAGGCGGCAAAGGGATCCACGTTGTTGTACCGATCGAACCGAAATGGGATTTCCATAAAGTTTTTGAAACAGCCCAATTAATAGCACAGCCTTTTGTAGAAGACCGCTCAAAAAGCTTAACCCTGCATATTAAAAAAGATGCGCGAAAAGGAAGGGTGTTGGTTGATATTTACAGGATCAGACAAGGGCAATCGATAATTTCTCCTTACAGTCTGCGGGGGAACAAAGGTGCGCCGGTTTCAATGCCGCTTACGTGGGAACTACTTCAGAAAACAAAGAGCCCTAAGGAATATAATTTGACAAATGTTCCCGAAATAGTTAATACCGAAGGAGATGCATGGGAAGGAATTTCGGCTTACTCAGCCGAGCTTCATACGGAACGCAGATCAAAGGGAGCAAACTCAAAGAAGGCGCTGAAACCCTCTAAGAAATATAAAACTCCCGAGCAGCTTGAGAAATATTCTAAAAAAAGAGATTTCGAAAAAACCCCGGAGCCTTCCGCTGAAGCCGCTGACGCAAAAGGAAATTCATTTGTTGTTCACCGTCACCACGCATCACGCCTGCACTATGACCTGCGCTTTGAAAAAGACGGGGTTTTAAAATCATGGGCTGTTCCAAAAGGACTCCCGCCAGTGCCCGGAGTGAAAAGACTTGCAGTCCAGACTGAAGACCACCCGATGGAATATCTTAAATTCGAAGGAACAATCCCTAAGGGGCAGTATGGCGGGGGTGATATGTGGGTTTATGCTTCGGGTAAGTATGAGATAACAAAAGATAAAAAGGACGGGTTCTACTTCAGGCTGCACAGCCCGGCTGTAAGCGGCGAATACAGGATATACAACATCAAGAATAAAGACTACCTTTTAGAACGGGTAGACAGGCCGCAGGTCGATTGGCTTCATGATACGATCAAACCAATGCTTGCACAATCCGGAAAAGAAATTCCGGTTTCAGATTCATTCATTTATGAAGTGAAATGGGACGGCATAAGGGTTATAGTATCGCTTGATGAGAATAAGATCACTTTGAGAAGCAGAAATCATATTGACCTGACTGCAAAATTCCCCGAGCTTTTGAATGCAGAAAGATCATTCAGAGGGACATGCGGAGTATTTGATGGTGAAATCGTATCGCTTGATGAAAAGGGCAGACCTGATTTTAAAGAGGTCATTCACCGGATGCAGCGCTCAAACGAAGGTGATATACAACGGGCGATGAAAAAACATCCGGTTTACTGCTATATATTCGACCTGCTGTATCTTGACGGCAGAGCTGTTGTTAACGAACCTTTAACGAGAAGGCGTGAATGGCTGAAGGACGCAGTTAAGAAAGATTCTCCATACAGGCTGAGCGATATTGTTGACGACGGGAAAGCTTTGTTTAATGCTGCAAAGGAACTTGGTCTTGAAGGTATAATGGCAAAAGAAAAAAACAGCAAATACCTGCCCGGTAAACGGAGTGACAACTGGTATAAAATTAAGGTCAGGCAGACTGCTGAATCCCATATCATCGGCTATACAAAAGGAAAAGGTTCAAGAGAGGAGCATTTTGGCGCGCTGCATCTTGGGGACTTTACAAATGGTAAAATTGTGTACAGAGGAAAAGTCGGGACAGGATTTGATACCAAAAATATGAAAGAAGTTTATACCTCGCTAAAAGAACAAAGCATAATTAAAAAACCTATAAGTGAAAAAGTTCTCGATGAAAAGCAGAGCATTTGGATCAAGCCAAAATTAATTTGTGAAATCGAGTATGCATCAATGACTAAAGACGGTGCTTACCGTGAAGCAGTATTTGTCAGGTTAAGGCCTGATTTATACTAAAATAGTAAAATTCAGGAAGAAAATGCTTAAAGTATCCCTTAAAAGCCAATGACTAACCCTGTTGGATATTAGTATATTATTATTTAATTTTGTACAGAAAAAGGAGATTATTATGAGATCAATCTGGAAAGGGCATATTCGATTTTCACTTGTGACAATTCCGATCTGCATTTATAATGCGATCGAAACTTCTGAAGCAATCAGCTTTAAACAGCTGCATAGAACCGATAACGGACAGGTTGGATATGATAAACGCTGTAAGAAGTGTAATAAAATTGTTAAAGGCGAGGATATAGTTAAAGGATATCCGCACGGAGAAGACCAGTTTGTGGTCATAGAGCCGGATGACCTTGCCAAACTTAAATTAAAAAGCACAAAAGTGATCGAGATCGAGGGTTTTGTTGATTCCTCTGAAGTTCACCCGACGCTTTATGACACTCCGTACTACGCCGGTCCGGATGGCGAGATCGCATCTAAGACTTTTGCTCTTTTATGTGCAACACTCAAAGACAGCGGGAAACTTGGAATTGGCAAAGTTGTTTTGCGTGACAGGGAAAGTGTTGTTCTTTTATCCCCGGAGAAAAACGGATTATTATTATATAAACTTAGATACCCTGATGAACTCAGAAAGATCTCTGAGGTACCAAAGCTTGACGGACTGGCTGCTGATAAAGCGCAGTTAAAACTTGCCAGGACCCTTGTTGATTCAATGGCAAAACCTTTTTCAGAAATAAAGCTTCAGGACAAGTACAAAGACGCGGTTAAAGAATTAATAAAAGCTAAAATAGAAGGCAAGGAAGTTGTAACAGTAGAAGAGGAAGAAAAACCTGTTGTAGATATTATGACCGCTCTGAAGCAGAGCATCGAAAATGCCAGCAAGCTGAAGAAGCCGATGAAAAAGGCGACCGGCAGCAAGGAAGCAGCTGAAGATATTAAACCGGTTAAAAAGAAAAAAAGAGCATAGCCCATTTGATAAATTAACATGTTGATCACATGACAAATATAATCGAATTCCCCATACAAATGCCGCAATCGGGGCTAAAGCGTGTACAAAAAAGTTCGAAGATCGAGCTTAAACGTACCAATCAGCTCGATTTATTTTCTCAAAAAACACCTGAGACAAATATCTTTGTAATGCCCTCAAATCTTAGCCCTTTTGAAGAAGCCTTAATGCTGGATGAAAAAGGCGACCCAAATGCAAAAGAAGCTTATCAGAATGCGGTGGATCTAAATGACTGTGCTGCCGATGCATACTGCAACCTTGGTATATTGGAATATGAATCCGGCAAGACAATCATAGCTATTGACTCCTTTACCAAATCACTTAAAAACGACCCAAGACACTTTGAATCACATTATAACCTTGCAAATCTTTATTCTGAACTGGGCAATCTGCCGCTGGCTAAAACACACTATGAATTTGCAAGAGTGCTAAGGCCTGATTTCCCTGATATATGCTTCAATTTGGGGCTGGTATATGCTTTGACGAAGGATTTCAATTCTGCACTGAGGGTTCTTTCGGAGTATAAAGATATGGTTCCTCCGCAGGACGGCACAAATGCAGATAAACTTATCGAAAGTATAAAGAAATTAACCGGCTGATCCTGAGAATTTTTTAATAAGAGTTTATTTTACGGATAACCATCTTTTTATTTCCTTGCACATTAATTCAATTATATCACTATCCTTAAGTTCGTTGCTCTTGGACACATGAAATGAATGGTCCGCCCCATCGAAAACGAATAATTCCGCATTCCTTCCTAGCTTTTTGCAAAGAGGTTTCAGCAGGTCTAAAGATGCAAGCGCATCTCTTGAACCCTGGAGAAATAACATAGGAACATTTACCTTAAAAAGATGTTCGGCTCTATCACTTGACGGTTTTCCGGGGGCATGGAGAGGAAACCCGAAGAAAACAATTCCCTTTATACCCGGCAGCAGTCCTTCAGACGCAGCTGTTGAGGTCATTCTGCCCCCGAAAGATTTTCCGGAAGCAACTACAGGAAGCTTCGGACAAAGCTTTGATGCTTTTTCTGCAGCGGAGCTTATAGTGGCAGCGCATACCGGCTTTGAGTCCGGTACCTTTTTACCCTTTTCCATATAGGGGAAATTAAACCTGAGTGTAGCTATCCCCTGCCCTGCCAAAGCAAATGAGGCTTCCTCCATGAATTTATTTTTCATTCCCGCTCCTGCACCATGAGCAAAGGTCATTATACACTCCGCTTTTTGGGGAGAGTAATACAAAGCACTTACTTCTCCAATACTTTTTGATACTTTAAGTCTAAAAGATTTTTTTATTATTTGTGATGTCATTATATTTCTAAATTATGAATCAAAATTTTAAGGAGAAAGGTATAAAAGTAAGTAGAAACCCTAGCCACTCGCCTGCCTGTTCGAACAAACCGTTTTATGCGATTGAAAGTGCCAGAGTTAAAATTATCCCGGGAAATTGTTATCACCAAAAGTTTTCAATTTTTTTAATTTTAGCCAGTTTATCATATACGTTGATTGTAACTTTTACGTTAAGTGGAATCACAGAAACACCCTATAACTGTTAAAAAAATAAAGCGTTTATCTGACCGATAGCCCAATTTGAATTTGCAACTTCCTTGTAACCTGACTTGTTGATACAATACGAACTTTCATTAACGGTTTTTGTAATTACTGCCGAAATTTTGACTTTATAGCCACATTCACAGTATTTTGAGTAAGAATACTGACATGACTTTTGCATTTTGAATCTTAATCAACAACTGAGATAATTATTCCTACCAAATCAACACAAATATTAAAGAGCGAAAATACAGGCATTGTAAAAAAACAAAGATCTGTTCCCATTATTATTTTCAAAGTATTGTTAATCCTTTTTGGCGGGATAGTTGTGCTCGCTGCGGCTCTGGTAATCTTCATACAGACTGATACTTTTAACAGATGGGTACTCGACTTCACTCTGGAGAAGATTAACGAAAACACTTACGAAGACGTACATATTAACGCTATAGAGATCAATGGAAATATCCTTCAGGGTCTGACATTAAAGAACGGCAGTATTATAGTCAAAGGTGATACCCTGATGAAGTTTAATTACATGGAAACAGAATATGATATTTGGAAAGCCCTCCATAAAGAAATAAGGCTTAAAAGAGTGATACTTAATTCCCCATACATCAGCGCCCATAAAATAAAAGACAGCTCCGGCAGCATTATTTGGAATTACGAGAAAATATTTTTGCCAAAGCTCGAGGAGCCGGATACAACTATCACTACGTTTGACTGGGATATTAATATAGAGCATTTCAAACTTGAAAACGGGTTCATAAGAATTAACGGTGATTCTGCCTTAACCCCGCTTGACCCCGTTTGGAAAGCGCCGCGTTCACAAATTGAAAATTTTGACCTTAACAACACAGATATTTCAAACCTTGAAATAGAGTTAAACGGAAGTTACAGGAAAGACATAAAAGATGTTTCTGTTAAAAATATATCTTTTGCAACAAATTCTGTTTTCTTTTTAAAGTCTTTGAAATTTGATATAAATCTGAATGAAAATGATACATCACTCTGCCTGAAAGACTTAGAGCTTATAACTCCCAGAAGTAATGTAAAAATAAATAAGCTATGTGCTGATAAGTTCAATCCTTTCGGTGTAATTGCATATGAAAACTTCGGTGAAATGAATATAGACGCTGATATTGATACCAAAAAATTCAATTTCGATGATCTTGTATTTTTCCTGCCCTGGCTGGACTTTTTGGACAGTACCGCATCGCTTAAATTAACCGCAAACGGGAAATATGGTGATCTGAATATAAATGAACTTGTTGTAAAAACAAATAATACTCTGTTAAATGCAAAGGGCAAAATTCAGAATCTTCATGACCCTGAACAATTGTTCATAGATGTGTTTCTGGAAAATTTTAACATTTACCCCCGAGATGTAAAAGCCGTTTACAAAAATGATTTAGTCCCAGATTACAGCCAGTTAGCCCCCGTTACGGGAAATATCCATTATAAAGGCAGTTATTTGAATTTTGCTGCAGTTTTTGATATTCATACTTCGGGGGGTTCTGCTGAGGGTAATATTGCGCTTGATATAAATAATGAAGCTTATAACGGTTTTGTAACAGCAAACTCGCTTAATCTCGGGAAGATATTAAAAGATCATTCACTCAACAGCAGGCTGAACTTAACTGCTAAATTCAACGGCAGCGGATTTGAGCCCAGGGATATGAATACGAACCTTGAGTATTCAATTACGGGTTCAACATTTTCGAAATATGATATAAGAAGATCGGCCGGTAAAGTTCATTTTGTCAGAGATAACATTTCAATGAATATTATGTATGCCTCCACTATTGGGAGTGGTATTGTTGCAGGCAGGATTAATATTGCAAATATTAATAACCCCGTATACAACCTTAAAGGCAGCGTAAGTAACCTTGATCTATCAGGTATCACAAAAAGCGAAACAGATAAAAGCAGCCTTAACTTTGCATTTGATGTTAACGGCAGAGGGATAGAACCGGATAAACTTAACGGAAGTTATGTCTTTAATATTGAAAATTCCAAATATTCAGAATACACGGTCCCTAAAACAACAGTTGAGGCAAAGATAGAAGGCTTTTCGGAAAACAGCAGCTTAGCTGTAATAAACGAAATGATCGATATCAAAGCAGAAGGGAACCTTAATTTTGGTAACATGGTCAAAATATTGAAGTATAATATCGATAAGATAAATTCAAGTATTTTAATGGCTGTTAGTCCGGATACAGTTAACGATCAGATTGGTATTATTTCCGGATATCCTTCCGAAAATTTAGAACTTAATTACAGGATAATCACTAAAGACAGTTCAAAGCTGAGTCAGTTCCTTTCACCATTTAGGATTGGATTTAACGGTAATATAACCGGAAGCATTTCGAATTCTGCAGAGCAATTCACAAATGTAACAAAAATGGATATTAAGAATTTCTCATATAAAGATACTGTGATAATACTTGCAAACGTAAAAAGTGATATTGACTACCGGAATACTTACCTCCTGCAAAATTCACCTGTAATGTTTGACGGTATGAAATTAAAACTGAACACAACAGGAGATAAAATCCTTCTCTCAAACATAAATATTGATTCCGCATCAGTAAATCTTAACATTGCCGGTGATAATAAAGGAACACTAAATGTGAGCGGAAAACAGGATTCCACCAATTCCCTGAAATTAAGTTCGGATATAACTTTTACAAGTGATAATGTTGCCCTCAATATTGACACAGTAAAAGTCCTTTATGCCGGATATGAAGCACAGAATGAAGGTTTATGGGTATTGAATTATTTCCCGGATAACAAAGTAGAAATTGGAGAGTTAAATATCAAAAGCAGAAATGCCCGCTTGAATGTAAAAGGAGTATATTCATTCAATGAAAACAGTGATATTTCTGTCAGCTCCGCCGGCCTGAAACTCTCCGATGTTCTGGGAATAATAGACAAGACTGATTCTGCATCAGATCATGAAACATATAACGGGATAAATGGTGAATTTACAAAACTCCTGATCACATATAAGGGTACTGCAGAAGATCCTGAACTAAATGCTCAGATTGAAACAAACTCCTTCACTTATGATGATGAAAAAATAGGTTTCATCAACGCTAATGCAGCATATAAAGATAATAATCTGAAGGCAGATATATTGATTCAGAATAATAACAATAAAGGAAGCTTGACTATAAAAGCAGATATCCCGTATTTAAATCCCTTAAGCAGGGATACCAGTTCAGTAATTGATACGATCAATGCGAACATGAAAATGAATCTGCAGGCGAAGGATTTTATTCTTGACTATTATTCATTGCTTGTCCCTTCAATCTCAACTTTGCGCGGAGTATTGAATGCTGATCTTACAGCTGAGGGTACTGTTCATGACCCGAATTTGCTTGGTACTTTAACGGTAAAAAATGGAGCTTATTTATTTCCGTTAACGGGGATGGATTACAGTTTTGACCTCAAGATAAGTACCGGTAACAGCAAACTTATCCTTGAAAATTTAAAAATTTACAATGAAGATGATCTATCAAGGCACATTGACCTTTCAGGCTCCCTTGATTTCAAAGATATGAAGATCAAGGATATTGACCTGGCTGCTACTGGAGATATGATATTGCTTGATCCCTCTGTCGAAGAAAATGATCTCGGGATTTACGGCTATTTGCTTGGAGGTGTCGGCGACCCTCAGATAAAAGTAACGGGCAGCCTGGACAGTTTTTTTGTTACAGGCCAATTTCTTGTTAAAAAAGCCAACATAACATCACTTCCGCTTGAAGGAAAAGGTTACAATCCGGAAGATGATAATTTCATTTATGTGAATTCAATGAGGGATACTTCCTTTATTCCGGATACAATCAAGGCTCTTACTCCCGAAGATTTCGCGAACATCAATCCGTTTGAACGGTACAGATATTTTGTATCAAAAGAGTCAAAAAATAAAAGCACGGTTGGATTGAATCTGAATGTAAAAACTACGGATAATGTATATGTAAATATCGATTTCAATAATCTGACGCGTGACAGGCTTTTTGGAGAGATTAAAGCTGACCTGGATATAAAAACACACGATGGCGAGTACCAGGCATTTGGTTTAATTGATGTAATGGGAAATTCATATTACAGGTTTTACCGCGATTTTAAGGTAAGTGAAAGCCAGATCAAATTCGACGGGCCAATATCAAACCCGGTTTTGAACCTTAAAGCTGTTTATGAAGATCAAAAGACGATAGAGCAGGCGGGAATAACTTCAACAAGCGAAATAGCAGTTGAAGTTACTATTACCGGCGAAGTAAAACATCCGGAGATCCGGCTAAAGCTATACCAGGATGGAGCAGAAGTATCAGGAAGCGATGCACAAAGCGATGCTGTTACATACCTCATATTCGGCAGGTTCAAAAGCGAGCTCAATTCCGCTGAAAGGACATCTGTTGCTTCCAGCCTTGGGACTTCAGTAGGCTCACTGTATATTTCGTCTTACCTGTCGCAATCTATAAGAGAAGTATTGCCATTTATAGTTGATGCAGAATTTAAATATACTGAAGGAGATGTTAATAATTCAGATATTGAATTGCAGTCTGAGCTGGGCGATGCCAAAATTAAATTTGGCGGGAAGCTTCTGAAGGATGTAAAAAATATTGACCTGGTGGTTCAATACCCGGTGAATAAATTGTTAAGCTTAGAACTGCCTGAAACATTACTTCTGGAATTTTCACGTGAAGAGAAAAACCAATCTCTTGGCGGCATAGATTATATATTGACCACAGAGCTCAAGTTACTTTATAAGATAAAATTCTAATTCATAGTCTGGAAATTCCCTTGAAGAAAATATGAGACCGCAAATTTCATGGTTAAAATGCCTGCCCTATTCCAAAATTGATGGCATATTTTGTTTTAAAAATTTTATCTAAGCTTTCAAAAAGCCATTTTTCGCCTTCCTTCGCCCTTGGGTCGAATAGTTTGAATCCAAGATCTATCCTTACCGGACTAATGAATATATCATACCTGAGACCAAATCCAATTGCCATCGCTATTTCTTTGCTTTTGAAATCTCTGCTGTTTTCCCAAATATTTCCGTAATCAAAAAAAACAGCGGCACCAATATTTTTTGCGAATCCTTCAGATGAAGGGAATAACTTTCTTCTGAACTCAAATCCTCCTTCTAACAGGAAATTGCCGCCGTTATGAGGGTCTGTAACCATGCCATTTTCCTGAGCATTCCACCCTCTTACACTGCTTGAACCACCGCTAAAGAACCTGTAAATTGGCTGGATAGGGACTACCTGAGCACCGCCGCCGTATTCGATGACATCCCCCAATTTAAAGTTTGCAGCAAAAACTGAATTGGCGCTTCTGTTAAAGGCGAAGTAGAATTTGTTTAACGTAAAGAATTTAAGGTATTTTGAATAATTCACATCTATGTTAAACAGATTAATGACCAATTCCGGCAGCAACCCTGAAATTCCCCCAAGTATTGAGTGGTAGAATCCGCGGCTGGGAGAAAGTTTGTTATTTGTATTATCGTGCTCAGCAGTTAAACCAAAGAATGAGTTCAGGAGAGTGAGAGGCTGCACTCTGCTTGTGTCGTATTTGAACAATACTACTTCTTCTGTCAGATCAAGATAAATATTATTGTAAAATGTATGCGGAGCAATAAAATAATTCAAGGTCGTAATATTGCCTGCAAAATAATTCCTGAAGTTTTCTTCATTGCTAAAACCGGCAGAGAGCTTGTCTATCAGGGTGATCCTCTCTGCAATAAAATGCGGCTGAGTAATAGTAGCCGATATCTCTGTCCTGTTAATATTCAGAGAATTAAAAAGCTCTTCTGCTTCAAGGCTCAGGGTCCGGTTGCCTCCCCAGAGATACTTGTTAGTATATTTGGCACCAACTCCAAGATAGAAGCGGTTCTGAAAGTTCGAACCTTTAATATATGGTGTGATCTCGTGTTTGTTGTTAAGAGAAACATTTGCTGTGAAATTTGGTTTTGTGCCTGCATCAGAAGAGTCAGGCTGGATCCTTACACTTTGAATTATTGCGATCTTCAGTATGTTCCTTTCACTATCAAGTCTTTTTGCCTTGCTGTATATATCTCCTTCCTTATATAATATTTCTTTTAAAATATCTTCATCTCTAATGCCGTATATATTCTTCTTAATACTGGAAATTGTCTTACCGAAATAATAGATTGTATCTGTACCTTCAAGATATATCTGTATTTTCACTTTTGAATCCGGATTCTTTACTATAACTGTCCCGGAATCTTCTTTAATACGGGCATTCATGTAGCCGGAATTTTGAAGGGCATCAATAATTTCGTTGGTATATTGTATTAACAGGACCTTGTTATAATAGTCACCTGTTTTCAGAGTTTTAAGATTGTTTAATTGTTTAACTGATTCAGGGTTCACACCGGAAATATGATTAACTAAAATCGAGTCTACTTTAAATCTTGAGTTTTCCGTTATAATAAAGCTTACTGTAACTTCATTATCCTCTTTATCAAACTGAATGGAACTATCGACCTGTACATCAAAAAAACCATTATCAAAGTAAAATCTCTTAAGCTTCTGCATATCATCTTTTACAGCTATTTCATTGAAATATTCCATTTTAGAAAGGGCAATAGCATCATTCAAATCACCGTCATCAAAACTAGACTTGTCTTTATGTTCAAAGACTATTTCCTCTATTTCAGGCCGATCTGACTGCGAATACACTTCCAAATTGAATGCAAGCAATACAGTTAATAAGCATAAGTTATTAATTATTATCAAATTTCAGGTTTTATTTCTTTATCATATCAAATAAACATAATTTAACGATAATTGTTTCCAAGTACTATTAAAATCAAGAACTAAGAAATTTTGTTAGGCTTGATAAATGTTTTATCTGTTGGCAGACCCGGGTGGTTTCTCTAAAAGGGATTTTAGATCGAAAAGAAGCAGCATGTGGCAGCCAACTGCTGAAGATTGCTGCCCCGCCTTATCCATGAATGGACTTGTACCATATAGGAGAGTGCTTTGGGGAAAAGCTTATCGTAATCGGTAAAGTTCAAGCATTTACAGTTGCTGCAAATTCTTGCTTATTTCTCATTTTAATGGAATAACACACCGGAAGTTCGTATTGGTTGCATGTACTTATTCAGCATTTTAAAAACTTATTTTCTTCTCAATTAATAATTGAAATATTTAAATATCCATCAATTCATCGATGTAATCCCTATTTCATCCTAAAGACTGATTGATTAGAGTTCAGTTTAGAGTAGATTTGTATGTATTACAAAACATTTCTAATAAGTATAAGGAGATAAGACTATGACTGACACCGATCTAAATAAATTCGAAATCAAAACCCCGGATAAGAAAAATGAAATAATTTCAACATCCAAAAACGGCAACTACGATAAAATGGCAGATCAGGACAAAGAAAGTATTCAGCAAAAAAGAATAGCGGAGAATAAGGAAAGGGAAGAAAGGAAAAGTCCAAACGATCCAACATATCAGGATGCAGACTGGACACAGGAGAAAATGAATGAAGCAAATAATGAAAATGCAAATGCAGGCGCATTAGTTGATGAAAAAGGGCTGGCAAATGAGAACACTAAAGCATTGAATGCGGAAACTACACTTAAAAAAATAGAAAGATTACGGGATACCAGGGAAGATTCGATCCTCAGCAGGCCAAAAACTGAAACTTATGAGAAGCAGGAAGGTGAGAGTATCGGAGATACTATAAAAAAGGATAATTATGTACACGGCATTGAAGAGGAAAAAAGAGATAAAGTGAACAGAAGAAATCATGAAAATGCTGGTAAAAAAGCTTAAGTCCCCTAACAGTAAATCAGGATGAGAAATTTTATAATATTTATATTAGCAGCCTTATATATTATGGGGACGATAATTGTTTTGGCTGCTTCATAAAAGTAATTGAGAGACTACAATAACGGACATGATAAACTTATAAGGAAGGAACTCGATATGAAGTATTTATTAATAGCACTATTTTCGATAAATATTTCTTTTGGACAAGTTGGCATAATTTCAAACGAACTGGTATTACCCGGTGATATTGAATTAAGAAAAGATTTTAATTCAGACGGAAAAACCGAGTTGCTGCATGCTCTTAGTATTATAAAAATAAATGAAAATACATACAGGGTAAGAGATGGCCAGTTCATAAACAATGACCGGACCATGATCATAGATTTTAAAGAAATTTTACTTGTTAACAATGCACAGTATATCGGGCAGGTAAAGGCAAAATACGGATACATCATACAATTTCCTCAAACAAAGTATGTTTCGATATACATATCAGATGAATTCGGAAGAATTGATTCGGATGAGTTAATTCTTAAGATAAATCAAGAAATTTGACTTTTCTATTAGGCCAATATTGGTTCTTCATACACCAAAGATATAAATAATATAAGCAGCCGGTTTGATTAACTAAAAAAACCGGCTGTTTTAGCAATTTGTGAATGCTTCAGAAAAAAAATTATTTTACCAATACCATTTTCTTTGTTTCTGTAAAATCCCCTGCTATAACCTTATAATAATAAACTCCGCTCGAATAATTTGCAGCCTTCCAGTCAACTTCGTAGGTTCCGGCGCTTAATTGTTCACTTACAATTGTTTCCAGTTCTCTGCCAAGTACATCATATATTACGATCGTCGCAAATGCCTTTTCAGGCAATGCAAATTTAATTTTTGTCGCGGGATTGAACGGATTCGGATAGTTCTGGTACAGTTTGTATTCCTCCGGAACATTCAGATTGCCGGAAATTCCAAGCGGAGAATCGTTGGTATCTATCAGGAGATTGTATGACTGGCCGCCGCTTCCAAAGAACCTGGCGTGTACAACTTTCCCGGATCCGAGAGCAGTTAAACCGTTATTTGAAACACTGCTGCAAAAGAATGAACCCGGTGATGCTGTCCTGAATATAGGAACATTTGAATTAGTACTGGTTTTAAAAACCAGCAGGTTTGGAGTGTTCGGGTCATTGAAGTTACCCCAGGAGCTCCCCACAAGTATATTGCCGTTTCGTGAAAATGATACTGACTGCACTTCGTCCCCCATTCCTGTATATGTCCAAACGGGAGTTGAGCCGCTGTTTACTCTGAAAAATTTTAACTTCCCGTCAAAAGAACTGCTGGTCACAAAGTTCAAAGTTCCGCTTGCGACCATACTGCCGTCATAAGAAACATCCACAGAAGTCATCCAGTTGAAAAAGGATCCAGGCGGTTCCTGGTGCTGCCATAAAAGGTTATATGTGCTTCCGTTCCACTGGTAAACCTTAACAAAGCCGGAATAGTTTATTGTGGCGATGATATTCCCGTTCCCGCTGATTGCCTGGGGGGACTGGGTGCCTGAGCTGCTTGTATTAATGGCGCCCTGGAAAATAAGCTGGCCAGTGTATGTTCTGAATACATAAAAACCGCCATAAGTATTTACAATAACCAGTGAATCATTTCCTGACATTTTAATTCCCTGTATCGCTGAGCCTCCCGCTGTGGTTTGCCCGACTTTATATCTCCAGGTAATTCCGGTTGAATCTTTGGAAAAACCTAAAACCGTGCTTGAATCTGTTGCTCCGCCCAATGATGAACAGGTTACAATGAACTTGCCGTCACTGGTTATATCAATGGCAGTTGCATTTCCCAGCGGGGCTAAAGTTGTCAGATCAAAATTAAAAAAAGGAGTTGAATTTGCACGGTTAAACATATAAACGTTATGGAAGGAAGCAAGCGCAATAACTCCGCCGGTATCCGACATTGCAATGTTATTATAGTAATAACCCTGTCCGTGTACAGTGGAGAATTCCCATTCAGGAGTGGAGCTGATGTTATCATATACAGAAGCCCGTTCATTATTTAAACCCCACCCGATCACTTCATATAAGCCATTTCCGCTTACCTGGCATTTATCGCCAACTGCTGCAGCATCAAAGTAACTCCATCTTATTGCTGAATTATTATCTGTCAACTCATAATAATGATTTATCGAAGGTGTTTGCCCGCTGACACCTGATTCATTAACAACCGGTTCAGTTATAAACCTGGACAGGCCGTTTTGATCGAATACTATCTTATTTCCGGGCAAGCCCTGAAGATTATCCTGGGAGTAAACACACGTTGAAATTGATAAAATGAAAATAGAAAGAATTGTAATTGCTTTCATTTTGTTCTCCTTTTTGTATGACCCGAATATAACAATAAATTTAAGTGATTAGACAGCTTTTTTTTGAACTCACTGAAGATTTGAGTAACCTCCCAAATTATCATATAAATAAATAAAAGGAGCAGTCTTACTGCTCCTTTTTCGTTTACAGTCAATCCCGAGAAAGTATCAGATACTTTAATCAGGCTGACCGTTCTTATCATTATCTTTGAATATCTTGAAGTTATTGTTGATATTCTCTTTTATGTTGTTATCAATTATTGACCAGTTTGCTTTGATAGTCGGGTCAAGATACACCCCGCCTGAAATGAACCACAAATAAGGCATAACTTTCAAAGTAATATTGGATTTAACGGTTGTAGATACCTGCAGAGAACCGGGGAAAGTAAGTTTCTGATGAGCAGACTTATCACTTTTATATACAAAATAGATACCTGCAAACCACCCTTTTACTACAACAGAATATCTTCCGTTTGGATCAAGAAATTCGGGGTCAGGCGGTATTTCGTTATCATCAAGCTTATGTACCATAAATCTTACTTTATCATAAGTTCCGATGGGGATGTAAGCACTGCCGATCAGATTCACGCTCGAATTCAAATTAAGGAATAGTACATACGGACCAACCTTGAAGTTTGTGGAATCTTCGCTGCTTGAAGCTACATTAAGCTTGATATCTTTAATCAGTATTTTTACCGTATCAAGCACAAGAATACCGCCATTGTTATCAATAGTATCTGATGAGCCCGTGACACTCATATCAACATTATCAGCCTGCGGGGCTACAGAGTCATCTGAACACCCGTATAAAGCATAGAGTGAAAATATTATTGACACTGCAAAAGCAGTCTTTTTAATTATAGATTTTAAATTATTCATATGACACCTTTCTTTTGATTTATTTTCAGTTCTGTTCATTTTTCCGTTCACTAATTTAGATTACCTGTTTTTCCCTTTACTTTTTCCATTATCATGGGATTTTCCATTATCACCATTACTATTATTATCTTTCCCTTTATTCTCATTACCTTTATTTCTGTCATTTCCCTTCTGGTTATCATTACCTTTCTGCTTATCGTTACCCTTTTGTTTATCATTCCCGTTTTTTTGATCATTTTGCCTTTTCTGATCATTGCCCTTTTCGTGATATTTACCGCGGTCCTTGTTATCGTTTTTTAAATTGTTGTCATCACCTGATTTATTCTTACCCTTAGAGTTATCTTTGTAGTCCTTGCCTTTTTCATTATTTTGGGAACCATTGTTCTTCCGGCTGTCATTATCATTTTTGCCTTTTTGTTCATTGCTTCCGGCAGATCTTTCTTTATGGTTACTCTTTTTTTCTTCAAAGTTAACAAATTTATCCGGCTTGATATCAGGCTTCTTTATTTTCTTATCAGTTTTGATCTTCCTGAAATCAGGGCTGAAAACG
>JANWKI010000075.1 GCA_025451455.1 Ignavibacteria bacterium | reverse complement strand
TTTTTCATGTAACGAAGCATTTCTGTTTCTGAATGGTTCACATTAAAAACAGGATGGGTCATAAATGCAGATTTACGTTTCAACGCTTCGGGGAAGCCAACGCCGTTTCCGCCGGACGGGCCGCTGACAACTACACCTGTCTTTTTCCCGGAAAGTTCACCGAATATTTTAAGTAACTCTTCAATATTATCATCCGTAGTGGTTTCATCTATTGATATGCCGATATATTTATCATCAAAATACCTCAGGTTAATTTCAACTGATTCAAACTTCTTCTTTATCACATCCAGTTTCTGCCTGGAACCTGCATCAATCTTCAGGGTATCAAAAAATAGCTTGTTTACCTGAAGGAACCCAAGTTGTTTTAACCCGTTATTCAGCTTTGCTGTGAGGTTATGAGTTCTCTCTGCAATAGTTTTGATCCCAACCGGGCCGTGGTAAACACCAAACATTCCGACCATAATTGCAAGCAATACCTGTGCTGTGCAAATATTACTGGTAGCCTTTTCCCGCCTGATATGCTGTTCACGTGTCTGCAGCGCCATTCTCAAAGCTCTGTTGCCTGTTCTATCAACTGATACACCGATAACCCTCCCGGGCATGACTCTCTTGAATTCATCCCTGCATGCAAAATAAGCAGCGTGAGGGCCTCCATAACCCATTGGCACCCCAAATCTCTGGGTAGAGCCAACTGCAATATCAGCCCCCAATTCACCCGGAGAAGCAAGCAGCGCTAAGGCAAGGATATCTGCAGCCATTATACAATTGATCCCTTTTGAATGAGCTTTTTCTATTAATTCCGAATAGTTTTTTATTTCCCCGCTGACGGCAGGGTATTGGAGTAACAACCCGAAGATTTTATCATCATCCAAAAAATCCTGATTGCCTGCATCACCAATGACAAGTTCCACCCCAATAGGTTCAGTTCTGGTTCTTAATACATCAATTGTCTGGGGAAAACAATCATCAGATACAACGAACTTATTGGCATTTTTCTTTTCGGGTTTTCTTGATGCAAAAAGCACATGCATTGCCTCTGCAGCGGCAGTGCCTTCATCAAGAAGTGAAGCGTTTGCAACTGGCAGTCCGGTAAGATCGACAACTATAGTCTGGAAGTTCAGCAATGCTTCAAGTCTTCCCTGTGATATTTCTGCCTGGTAGGGTGTATATTGTGTATACCAGCCCGGATTTTCCATAATGTTGCGGAGTATCACTGTCGGGGTATAAGTGCCGTAATATCCGCATCCAATATATGACTTGAACAGCTTATTCTTTGTTCCAATATCATGAAAGTGTTTTAGCAATTGCTGCTCGCTAAGGGCTTCACCAAGATGAAGTTTTTCTTTTATACGAATTGAAGCGGGTACAGTTTCATCAATTAGTTTGTCAAGTGAATCTATCCCAATGACCCTGAGCATTTCTTTTATTTCATGCTCTGACGGTCCGATATGTCTGTTTACGAATGTATGCATTTTATTTTCGAGAGGTAGTTTGGAGAAATTTATACTGATGTTTAATTAATAATAATTGCATCTATGGTTTTCGGCACTCTGCATGTTCTGCTAAGCACGGATTGCAGAGTTCCTTAAAATAATCTATTTATGTTCCTTTTTTCTTTTTCTTAAGCCCCATTTTATCTATCACATCAAGGTTCTTCAGAGCATTGTTGGCAGCTTCCTGTTCGGCAGTCTTTTTAGTACGTCCTTTACCGATTCCAAGCGCACGCTGGTTGATCTGAACCTCAACAGTAAAAAGCTTATTGTGTTCCGGGCCCTCCTGGTTAATAACTTTATACTCCGGGATATAATCTGTATTTGCCTGAGTATATTCCAATAATTTACTTTTATAATTTTCGTCAAACTGGTTTAGCCACTTTACATCAAGTTTTTTAAAGATCTGGTTGTTAAGGAATTCTTTTGCGGCATCATATCCCCTATCAAGAAAAATAGCGCCGACCAATGCTTCATAAGCATCAGAGAGTATTGTATCATAACCGTCTTCGATAGATTTGAGCGCCGTGGGGGCAGCCAGCAGGTATGCCTGGAGATTAATAACTTTTGCCCGCTCTGCCAAAAATCTCTGGTTAACAAGCACCGAGCGGTACTTGGTAAGGTCACCTTCTTCTGAATCAGGAAAATTCTTATACAAATATTCTGCTACAACAGAATCAAGGACTGCGTCCCCCAGGTATTCAAGCCTTTCATTGGAGGCAAATTTTACACCATTGGTTCCCTTGGTTTTGAGGAACGATCTGTGAGTTAATGAATTAATGAAGAAGTTCTTATGGATTATCTGGTAGTCAATGCTTTCCTGGAAAGCCTTGAAATCGAAGGAGGCAATTGCAGAATATATGTCATCTTCCTCTTTTCGCCGCTTTAAGATCGGGATAAACTTCCTGAGGGTTTTAATTACGCCAAACATAATTGTCTTATTCTACGTACTTTTTGAAAACCAGAGCTGTGTTATGCCCGCCAAAGCCTGAATTATCACAAAGTACAGTATTTATTTCTTTCTTTATTGCAGTATTAGGTACATAGTTCAAATCACATTCAGGATCAGGGGTATCATAATTTATTGTTGGAGGAACTATGCCGTTGTTAATTGTAAGAATTGAAGCAATTGATTCAATTGCCCCGGCTGCACCCAACAAATGCCCTATCATAGATTTAATAGAATGAACAGGTATTTTGTAAGCGTGCTCACCTAATACATTCCTTATCGCAGCAGTTTCATTTTTATCATTATAATAAGTTGAAGTGCCATGTGCATTAACACAATCAATATCGGCTGGTGTCAATCCGGCATCTGCTATAGCAATTCTCATTGCCTCGGCAACGCCTTCACCTTCCGGAGCGGGTTCAGTAATATGATGAGCATCTGCAGTCAAACCAATTCCGGCAATTTCTCCGTATATTCTTGCACCCCGCGCTTTTGCAAATTCAAGATCTTCCAGCACAAGAGTTGCACCGCCTTCTCCCATAACAAATCCATCCCGGTCCTTTTCAAAAGGCCTTGATCCCTTTTCCGGGGCATCATTGCGGGTAGATAGCGCTTTCATTGCATTAAATCCGCCTACACCCATTGGACAGATTACCGCTTCTGAACCGCCGGTTACCATCACATCAGCATTGCCCCTTTGAATAAGCATGACAGAGTCAGCAACTGAATGCGCAGATGTTGTACACGCTGATATTGTCGCATAATTAGGACCTTTAAGGCCATATAACATAGAAATCCTTCCGGCAGCAATATCAGCAATTAGCATCGGAATAAAGAAAGGACTGATACGGTCAGGGTTACCATCTTTCTTGAAAAGTTTTTCCTGTTCTTTTTGGTAAACCTGCATTCCGCCAATTCCTGAGCCGTAAACAACTCCAACCCGGTATGGATTGATCTTTGTCATGTCAAGCCCCGAATCTTTAAATGCCATATCGGCTGATGCAATTGCAAACTGTGTGAAAGGATCAACACGGCTGGATAGTTTTCTATCCATATAGTTCAGCGGATCGAAATTCTTTACTTCACATGCAAACTTTGTATCAAAATGTTCTGTATCAAAATATGTAATGGGTCCGGCGCCGGATTTACCTGCAATCAGATTATCCCAAAATTCCGCTACTGTATTACCGATTGGAGAAACTACACCAAGTCCGGTTATTACAACACGCTTTTTTTGCATTTTATTGTTAAGCGACCTTTGATTTTACATATGTAATTGCATCTCCAACAGTCTGAATCTTTTCCTGGTCTTCATCAGGTATCTGAATATTAAACCTGTTCTCAAGCTCCATGATCAGTTCTACCGTATCTAATGAATCAGCGCCTAAATCGTTAATAAATGAAGCGTTCGATGTAACCTTTGATTCTTCAACACCAAGTTTTTCAACTATTGCATCTTTAATTTGGGCTTCTATGTCAGCTGCCATTTGTGTTCCTCCTGTTTAGAGATTTTTTTAGAATAATAACAAAAATAGTAATAAAAATGGTAATTTTAAAGGGGCTGAAAAGTGTAGTGTAAAAGTTAAAAAAAGGGCATTCAGCCCTTTTTTTATCATGTTTGATTTACTGAAAATTCATTTAACCAAAATCATTTTAAGTGATTTTGAAAAAGAATTTGATTTTAATATGTAATAATATACACCGGATGGATTAGCGGATGCATCAAATTCTGTCCGATACGAACCCGGACTTAACCTCTGGTTTACTAGCTGTTTAACAAACCTGCCTTCTGCATTGTAAACAGATAAATTAACGTTTTCCGCATTTAGAATGTCAAATCTTATAATCGTAACAGGATTAAATGGATTGGGATAATTCTGCCCCAGATCATATTTAATTGGAAGTTGATTTGAAATCAAATTTATGCCGACCATATTGCCTCCATCAGTAGTTTTTAGCAACTTTCCATTGTTCCCCGCAGCATAACCTGTTAGCTCATTAATAAATTTAATATTATTTATTTGTTCAGACTCATAAAATTCGACAGCCCATGTGTTACCACCATCTCTTGTACGTATTATTTTTCCTGTCCCCTCTTTAATAAATCCATTTAAACCGCTTACAAAAGTTAAAACTGTGAAAGGAGGGGTAAAACCGGAAACCGGCAATAATATCCATGAGCTGCCGCCGTCAATGGATTTTAATATTCCGGATCTATATCCGGCTGCGTATAGAATATTCCCACTAGTATGGGTAATTGATGCAGTGTCATCTGCATCAATCTGATCTGTGTATGGCAAATCCCAAGTTCTGCCGGCATCATTTGTCCTGTATATCTTGCCGCCATGCGGGCTGGAAATATTTTTACCTAAAATAAATCCCGTGTATTCATTTAAAAAATAAAATGCAAGCAAACGGAAATCGGAATCATTAATTGTAGAAATACGGGTAAAAGTGGTACCTCCATCATATGTTTCCCAGAATCTGATGTCATTTGTAATTGCTCCTACAACGTAACCGCGAAGAGGAGTAACAAAAACACTTAATTGACCCATCCACCATGTTGGAAAATCAAAATTCCACAGGCTTCCACCATTTGTAGTCCTGAATATTGTGGGTAAATTACCAACATAACCCCATCCGTTATTAAACATTTTTATTGGAAAGTTTACCGGTGGATGAAGCACGCTGAAATTTAAACCGGCATTTGTTGTTTTTAAAACAAACATAAGAATATCTGTGCTTATGTATACCGTTTGATCATTTGGCAAATCCATGAATGACAAATTACCATTTGTGTTTGTATTTAAGGGAAACCAGCCGGGTGACTGAGAATTAATATAAAAATTTATACAAAGGATCAAAGTAATGTATTTGATTAAAGAAAAATACATAAAGAACTCCTTTCTTTTAAACAAAAATATATAAGCAAAGTATGGATTTTAAAATCAAAAAGAAACTAGAAGTTTATTCCTCAAATTATTCATAAAGGACAAAATTCAAAAAAATGAGTTTTTCAATTTGAAATCTTTAAAATTATCAATATTTTACGCAAATGAGAATTATCATTATAATATTTCTAATAATGACAACATTACATTCACCTGCACAGGATTATTATTTTGCCGTTGCTAAGGAACCAACACCCGTTTTGAACTCCCCTGATTTTGAAGCAGTATTTGGAGGCAATGATGGGATGACAGTCAAGACAGACGCTTCAGGCTTGATACGTGAAATGGAATTTATCGCACTTCCGGGTACAGTATTTGAATTGCTGGGTGAATTTGACCATGGCAAATATAAAATTTTCAAGGTTGAGTGCAATGAGTATCAGTACGGTACTGAGTTGTATGCCGATAGCAGGTTCCTTGAATTTAAAAAACAAAGACCCGAAGAAAGGTTTATAACAGTACCCGAAAGAGATGACATTTATAAATTTCTGGATAAAGTTACGGGTAACCGGTATTGCTGGGGCGGAAATTATAACGAGGGCATTAAAAAACTGATCGATCTATACCAACCAAAGGGAAATATTTCAAGTGAACTGAAAAATGAATGGATACTTTCAGGGTGTGACTGCTCAGGGTTGATGTATGAAGCAACGGGAGGATTTACTCCCCGCAATACCAGCAAATTGTTAGATTACGGAGAAACTGTAGAAATTGAAGGTATGAGTGCAGACGAAATTACGGCGAAGCTCAAACCACTTGATATGATTGTATGGAATGGTCATGTTATTTATGTATATGATGAAAAGACATCTATCCAAAGCAGCTTATCCAAAGGCGGTGTAATAAAATTAGACCTGTTAGGAACATTAAAAGAAGTAATGTCTACAAGAACTCCAGTAAATGATTATAACTCTTCGAAAGGTTCCAGGTTTGTAATCAGAAGATGGTTTTCGGAGTAAATGTAAGCCGGAACACTGTTCCTGTAAGCCGAAAAGCAAATTGTTCAATACTGTAATAAATTATTAAATGGTGCAAATGAAAAAAATTTTAATAATTGATGATAATAAATACATAAAGATTTCCTTATCAATACTCCTAGAGGAATCGGGTTTTGAACCGGTAACAGCTGATGATGGCAGAACAGCGCTGATCAATATTAAAACATATAAACCATCCCTGGTATTTCTGGATAAAAAACTGCCTGATTACGATGGTATCGCATTGCTAAAGGAAATAAAGTCTTTTGAGCCGCAGCTGCCCGTAATTGTGCTGACCGCATATTCAGAAAGATCTTACGAGAAAGAAGCTCTCTGTAACGGCGCGTATGCTTTCATTACCAAACCGTTTAATAATGACGAACTTTTGAAAATTATTAATAAGGCAATAACTCCTTAATAACGGTTGCATCAAAATGAGGTTTCAATTATTTTTATTTTTTTTTGCTCTTATTTTCTTTTTCAGCGTTAATAAAGTTTCTAACCGAAGAGCAGAAATTTCTTGTATCAATGGGTTTAGTAAGATAACCATCAAACCCTGCTTTAAATGCTTTTGAATCGTCACCTTTCATTGCAGAAGCAGTCAGTGCAACTATCTTAAGATCTCTTGTTTTTTCCATGCTTTTTAATTTCTGGGTCAGCATATAGCCATCCATTCCGGGCATACCGATATCAAGCAATACAAGGTCAGGAATATCTTCTTCCAGGATCGCAATTGCTTCATTTGCAGAAGTAGCCCTTATCACATCAAAGTTCTCTCTCTCCAAAATATCACAGGCAAGCTTCAGGTTAATTACATTATCATCCACAACAAGTACTCGGTTCATTTATGCAGCCATCCCTTCGACCTCCATTTCGGTCGGCAGAAAAAATGTAAATGTGCTTCCTTTACCGTATTCGCTTTCAACTTCCACTTTCCCGTTCTGGAATTCAATTATCTTCTTTGTCAGAGCCAGCCCGAGACCGGTTCCCTGGTATTTTCTTGCAAGACCTGAATCTATCTGCTGAAATTCATAGAACAGCTTCGAAAGATCCTCTTTTCTGATCCCGATACCCGTATCAGTTACCCTGATACTGAACTGATTATCATCACAAAGTTGGCCGCTGATACTTATATTCCCCCCGTCATTTGTAAACTTAACGGAATTAGACATTAAATTATAGAGTATCTGCTTGAATTTCTGTTTATCAACCTTCACATATTTCAGGTCTTTGGGTACATCAATATTTATCGAAATATTCTTGTTTTTTGCAAGTGGCGAAACTACATTTGTAACTTCTTCAATCGATTTCTTAACCGAAAATCTTTCCGGGTACATTTCCATTTTGCCTGATTCCACCTTAGCAAGATCCAAAACATCATTTATGAGCTGAAGTAAATGTCTGCCGCTGTTATGAATATCATTCAGATATTCACTTTGCTTGGGAGCAAGCGCACCTGCTTTGCCATCGATCATTAACTCAGAAAATCCGATTATCCCGTTAAGCGGAGTGCGCAGCTCGTGCGACATATTCGCAAGGAATTCGCTTTTCATTCTGTTTGCTTCCTGCAGGCTCTCTTCGAACTGCTTTCTTTCTGTAACATCACGTGCTGCTGCAAATACACCCTGTAGCTGATCTTCCTTATCATAAAAGGTAGTCGCGTTATAAGAGACAACTGTTCTTTTCCCGTTCTTATGCTGTGCTATTAATTCATAATTTGTAACCTTTCCGTTTTCAAGTACCTGCTTAATGCCCTGTTCAGCATGATCCGGATTGGTAAAATAGCTTTTAAAAGGCGTTCCAATCAGGTCTTCTCTTGTGTACCCGGTCAGACTTTCCATCTGCTGGTTTATATCAGTAATAATTCCAAGCGGATCAGTAGTCATAAGTGCATCAATATTTGATTCAATAAGCGACCGTGTATAGAATTGCTGATACCTGAGCTGCTGCTCCAGATTTTTCTGTTCTGTAATATCACGCGCACCTGCAAGCACACCAAGAGGCAGTCCTGCGGCATCTGTAAAGATACCCGCGTTAAAGCTCACTGTTATTCTTCTGCCCTGGCGTGTTTTTAGGATCAGCTCATAACCCAGCACCCTGCTTTCTTTAAGTGTTTTTTCGACACCCTCCCTTGCGCGTTCAGGCTCCGTAAAATATTCAGAAAACTTTGAATTAATTAAATGTTTTCTTGAGTAACCTGTAATACGGGTAGCTTCTTCATTTACGTCAGTGATAGTACCGTCTGGAGCAACTGCAAACAGGGCATCCGCAGAGGCTTCAATTAGTGAACGGTTATATGCCTGCTGCTCACTCAGCTGGAATTGCAGCCTTGCCTGCTCAGAAATATCACGGGCAGAAGCAAAGATACCCTGAACACTGTCATCTGCCCCGCGAAATATTGAGGCATTAAATGATACCGTTGCTTTGCGCCCCGTCCTTGTCTTTAAAACGAGTTCATAGTTTGTAACAACTCCTTTTGCAAGTGTACTTTTTACACCGATCTCTGCGCTGTCAGAATCAGTGAAATATTTTTTGAAAGGAGACCCTATTAAGTCCTCTCTCAAATAACCAGTCATCCTGCACATCTGTTCGTTAATATCGGTAATAAAACCTTCGGGATCAACCGTGATCAGACCATCAACTGAAGATTCAATAAGACCGCGAAGATACGTCTGCTGTTCCCTTAGCTGCTCTTCGAGTCTCACGCGGTCAGTAATATCACGAGCAGAAGCAAATATTCCTCTGATTTCACCTGATGGATCTTTAAATATTGAGGCATTAAAAGAAACCTGGAGCTGCCTTCTGGTTCGTGCGATCAAAGTCAGGGCGTACTCGGTAACGAAACCGTTTTCGAGGGTTAACTGAACGCCTTTTCGGGCATTTTCTGAATCAGTGAAATAATCTGCAAACGGTGTACCTATAAGTTCAGACCTTGAGTAACCTGTCATCTGGCACATCCTGTCATTCAGATCTGTAATAATACCGTTCTGGTCAACTGTTATCAGGCCATCCACTGAGGATTCGATAAGGCCCCTGTTATAAGACTGCTGTTCACGAAGCTGCTGCTCAAGGGTTTTCTGCTCTGTTACATCTCGCGCAGCAGCAAACACACCCTGAAGCTTACCTTCCCTGTCATAGAATGTCGTCGCATTATAAGACACTACCGTTTCTTTTCCGTCTTTGCTTCTTACTGTAAGCTCGTAGTTTGTTACTTTACCTTCTCTTAACACTTCCTGGATTGCTTTATTAGCTTTCTCAGGATCGGTGTAAAAATCCTTGAACGCAGTACCTATAAGCTCATCACGTGAATAACCTGTAAGAAATTCAGTCTGCTGATTAATATCTGAAATATTTCCCAATGAATCGGTTGTCATCAAAGCATCGATGTTCGAATCAATAAGCGAACGTGTATATATCTGCGAAGCCTGCAGCTTTTCTTCCAGAGTTTTTTGAGCAGTAACATCACGTGCAGAAGCGAAGATTCCCCTGACATCTCCTGCTTTATCTTTGAAAATAGCGGCATTGAATGAAACCGGTATTTGCCTGCCGTCAGCAGAAAGCAGGGTTAATACATAGTTTGTCACAGAGCTTTCTTTAAAGGTCAGCCTCACACCTTCAGCCGCGCGTTCACTTTCAACAAAATACTGGGGGAACTGCGACCCGATCAGCTGGTTGCGCCTTCTGCCTACCATCCCGCACATCGTTTCATTTACATCTGTTATTTTCATGGACTCATCAACTGTAACCAGTCCGTCAACTGAAGCCTCGATAAGTCCCCTGTTATAAGTTCTTTCATTGGCAAGCTGGTTCTGCAGCTGCGCCTGCTCGGTGATATCTCGCGCGCTGGCGAAAATCCCTTTTACTTCTCCGGTTTCATCCTTAAAAATAGCAGCGTTAAACGATACCAGCCGCTCAAAGCCTGCTTTCGTCCTGAGAGTAAGCTCATAATTTGTTACAGCTCCTTTATCAAGCGTCAGTCTGACACCTTCAGCAGCATATTTGGGATTTGTAAAGTATTTCTCAAATGATGTGCCCATTAACTCTGACCGTGTATATCCGGACATCCGGCACATAGTTTCATTAACGTCTGTAATTGTCAGCATTGCGTCGACAGTTATAAGTCCGTCAAGAGAGGCTTCAATAAGACCGCGGTTATATGCTCTTTCTTCGGATAAGAGAGCCTGCAGCTTGGATTGCTCTGTAATATCACGCGCGCTTGCGAAAATCCCTTTGATATCACCTGCAGGGTTGCGGAACACTGAGGCATTGAATGATACTTTTAATTTTTTCCTGTCCCGTGTTGCAAGGGTTAATACATAATCTGTAACTATTCCTTTTACGAATGTTTCCTTAACGCCTGATTCGGCTCTATCGGTATCTTCAAAATAATCTGAGAATGGTGTGCCGATAAGTTCTTCTCTGGAATATCCGGTCATCTGGCACATCCTGGCATTCACGTCGCTTATTAGGCTTGACGAATCTACCGTTATGAGTCCGTCAACGGAGGCTTCGATAAGGCCCCTGTTATAGGCATGTGATTCCCTCAACTGCTCCTCCAGCTTTTTCTGGTCAGTAATATCACGGGCTGCAGCTATTACTCCTTTCAGTTTACCATTGGAATCAACAAAAGTTGAAGCGTTATAAGATACAAGGGTCTTGCGTCCGTCTTTTGAAAGTGCAGTTAGTTCATAATTTGTTACCCTGCCCTGTATTAATACGAGCTTGATCCCTTCTTCTGCGCGTTTTGGATTCGAGAAATATTCTTTAAATGG
Source organism: Ignavibacteria bacterium (assembly GCA_025451455.1). Taxonomy (GTDB): domain Bacteria; phylum Bacteroidota; class Ignavibacteria; order Tepidaquicellales; family OLB5; genus OLB5. The sequence continues at coordinate 23,819 of JANWKI010000075.1, read as the reverse complement.
TGTGCCTATTAGTTCACTTCGAGTAAATCCTGTCAGCAGCTCCATTTGCCTGTTTGCATCACTGATTATTCCAAGAGCATCTGTAAGCATTAAGGCATCACTGTTGGATTCTATAAGGGACCTTGTGTAAGTTTGAGTTGCTTTAATCTCATCCGATAAACGTATATCATCAGAGATATCCTTTGAGATAAGCAAAAACCCGATCGGGTTATCATCGGAATCTTTCCGTACATTTACAACAACCCGCGCAGTAAAGACTTCCCTGTTCTTGCGCATTCTTTGAATTGTGCCTTCCCACTTCCCGTTCTTTATTGCATCTTTCAAGATCCGGGAAGGTCTTCCGGATTCTATATCTTCAGGCACATAGAGTATTTCAGAGTTTTTCCTGCCGATTATTTCTTCCGGCTCATAACCATACAAACGCCTGGCTCCCTCATTCCAAAGCAGCACCTTTCCGTTTAGATCCATACCAATAATTGAATATTCAGTCGAGGATTCAAGTATATTACCAATGAAATCCAAAGCTCCTTTTGCTGTACTTAAAAGTGAGCTATCAAATAACTTTGTTCTCATAAACTTTTCTAAAATTTAGCAAAAATTATAGTTTAACCTGTTTTTTAGAGAATATCAGTTAGCCTGAATTTTATAAACGATATTTTCCCCAATTAGGGATATAACAATACAGGAAGTTCCAAGGTTCTGATAATATAGAAGAATTTTTAATAACTGAGATAGAAGAACATATTGTTTTTTCAGGAATTTAATGGGCATAGATTTAGTTATTAATATTTTGAAGGGAAAAGTTGTGATACTTCCTTAAATGATTTTAACACGGCGGGAATGATTCATAAGCGGGTAGGATCCGAAGAGTTGCAAAAGGTTACCCGATTGCTTTCATTAAACGATTCATAATTGCCAGTCCTACCCCCTTTTCGCTGACCTTATCGCAGTAAATAGTTTTAATTCCAATTTGGTCACACTCCCTGAAAAATGAAAATAAATGCTTTGCATATTCTTCAACTGAACTGCAAATATTAACATGTTCAAAACCTTTCGCAAATTTTTTATTCAAACCTATATACGCTGTACCCCGCTTCAAATTTGACGTTTCACGTTTTACGAACCTTACCTTCGCTTTCGGACTGTAATGCCTGTACTTTTGTCCCGGACTTATTATTTTTAAGGTTCTGCTTTGGTACTTAATATTTTTATTGATTTTTTTCAATTGCTCAAGAGTTACCACACCCGGTCTCAAAATAACAGGATCTCTCCCTGTACAATCAACAACTGTGGACTCAAGGCCGAACTTTGCTTTTGGACCGATAAGAATACATGGAATTTTACCTTTGAAATCCTGAAGCACATGCACGAAACTTGTTGGTGATGGAGAGCCTGAAAGATTGGATGAAGGTGCTGCTACCGGGAATCCGCATTCTTTGATCAGATCCAGCGCAATTTTTGATGATGGCATACGAATCGCAATTGTATCCAGACCTGCTGTAACTACATCTGGAACGATCTCGTTTTTTTTGAGAATTAGTGCAATTGGTCCGGGAAAAAATTGTCTGATTATCTTACGGGCATACTCCGGGATTTCCCTTGCCAGAATTTCCAAATGTTTTTTATGTGCAATGTGAACAATGAGCGGATTATCCCCTGGTCTTCCTTTTGCTTTGAATATCTTGCTGATGGCTTTTTCATCGTAAACATTCGCCCCAAGCCCATAAACTGTCTCCGTAGGGAATGCTGCAATCCCTCCCTTTTTGATAATTTTAGCTGTTTCCTTTACTGAATCAGTTACAATCGTTTTCATATTATGCAAAAATAGCTCTAATATTCTTTAGTTATAATCCTGCAAAAATTGCCTAAAACTTACAAATATGACCGAAATCATATTAAATGATGACCGAAAGTGATTAATTTTGAGTAATGAAAAAATCAATTAATACAAATAATTCTTTACAATGGAACGAAAAAAAGTAACAATTGACGGAAATGAAGCAGCTGCATATGTTGCTTATAATCTGAATGAAGTTTGTGCTATTTATCCTATAACCCCATCATCAAATATGGGTGAGCTTTGTGACCAGTGGGCATCAGAAAAGAAATTGAATCTCTGGGGCATTATTCCAACAGTACAGGAAATGCAGTCTGAAGGGGGAGCTTCAGGGGCAGTACACGGTGCATTGCAAAACGGAGCGCTAACAACAACCTTTACCGCTTCACAGGGTCTGCTTCTTATGATACCAAACATGTATAAAATAGCAGGAGAACTTACTTCTACTGTTTTCCATGTCACAGCGCGTTCAATTGCTGCACAGGCGCTCTCGATTTTTGGGGACCACTCAGATGTAATGGCAGTCAGGCAAACAGGATTCGGTATGATTTGCTCAGGATCAGTTCAGGAAGCAATGGATTTTGCACTTATATCACAGGCGGCTACACTTGAGAGCCGAATTCCTTTTATGCATTTTTTCGATGGCTTCAGAACATCACACGAAGTAATGAAGATCGAACAGCTTGCTATAGAAGATATGAAACAAATGATAAGTGAGGAACTGGTACTCGAGCATCGCAAACGCGCACTTTCTCCGGATAATCCGTTCATACGCGGAACTGCCCAGAATCCCGACGTTTATTTCCAGGGAAGAGAAACAGTTAATAAGTATTATGACGCCTGCCCGGGCATTGTTCAGAAACAGATGGATAAACTGGCAGGAATAACAGGAAGAAATTATAATTTATTTGATTACTACGGAGATCCTCAAGCTGATAGAGTGATTGTCATTATGGGATCTGGCGCTGAAGCAGCAAAAGAAATGGTTGACTGGTCAAATGCCTTAGGTGAAAAGACAGGAATGATCATAGTCAGGTTATACAGACCGTTTTCAAAGGGACATTTTATGAAGGCTTTGCCACAGACAGTAAAGAAAATAGCTGTTCTTGACAGGACCAAAGAACCCGGCTCAGGCGGAGAACCATTGTATCTTGATATTGTAAATGCAATTTCAGAATCATTTTCAGATGGTACATCGGAGCTGAAAAGTTTTCCGAAGATCATTGGCGGCCGTTACGGATTATCATCAAAAGAATTTACCCCATCAATGGTTAAAGCTGTTTATGATGAACTGAAAAAAGAACAGCCTAAGAATCATTTCACCATCGGTATTATTGATGACGTGACTTTTACAAGCCTTGAGTTTGACCCTGATCTGAGCGTTGAAGCTCCCGAAACATTCAGGGGAAAGTTTTATGGTCTTGGTGCAGATGGAACGGTTGGCGCAAACAAGAACTCTATTAAAATTATTGGTGAAGAAACCGATAATTATGCACAGGGATTTTTTGTTTATGATTCTAAGAAATCCGGCTCGATGACTACATCACATTTAAGGTTCGGACCTAAACCAATCCGCTCAACATACCTTATAAATAAGGCAAACTTCATAGCCTGCCACCAGCCTACATTTCTGGAAAAAATTGATATGCTCGAAGATGCAGTTGAAGGAGCTACTTTTCTTATCAATACAAATCTCTCCAAGGAAAAAGCATGGGAAGCGCTTCCGAAGAAGGCGCAGAATGATATCATCTCTAAAAAGATCAGGATGTATATTATAGACGCGTATAAGGTGGCCAAGGAAACAGGAATGGGATTAAGGATCAATTCAATAATGCAGACTTGTTTCTTTGCTATTTCGAATATTTTACCGCGTGAAGAGGCCATTGATAAGATCAAAAAATCCATAGAGAAAACTTATGGCAAAAAAGGTGAAGCAGTTGTCAAGATGAATTATGATTCCGTCGATAAAACTCTTGAGAACTTGTTTGAGGTCGAAATACCAAAAACAGCAACCAGTACCAAAAAGCTAAGACCGGCAGTTTTGGAAATTGCTCCGGAGTTTGTAAGAAAAGTTACTTCGATGATGATAGAAGGCAAAGGAGACATGATACCGGTAAGCATGATGCCTGCAGACGGGACATTCCCAACAGCTACAGCAATGTGGGAAAAACGCAATATAGCTCTTGAAGTCCCGGTTTGGGATACGAAAGTATGTATTCAATGCAATAAATGCGCAATTGTTTGCCCCCACGCAGCTATAAGGCCAAAAGTCTTCAATGAAACAGAGTTGAACGGAACACCGGAAACATTTAAATATACAAAATACCGCGGGAAAGAATTCGGAGAAACTGCCCTTTATGCACTGCAGGTTGCAGTTGAAGACTGTACCGGCTGCGGAATTTGTGTTGAGGTTTGCCCTGCAAAAAATAAACAGGAAACCCGTTTCAAGGCGATAAATATGATGCCGCAGGAAGAGCTTCGGGAAAAGGAAAGTGTTAATTTTGATTATTTCCTTAACCTGCCGGAAGTTGACAGGACAAAGATCAATATGACTTCCGTTAAGGACACGCAATTCCTTCAGCCATTATTTGAGTTCTCAGGAGCATGCCTGGGTTGCGGAGAAACTCCGTATGTCAAGCTTGTCAGCCAGCTTTTTGGTGACAGGTCAGTTATTGCCAATGCAACTGGGTGTTCATCAATATACGGCGGCAATATGCCTACAACTCCCTGGGCAGTAAATAAAGAGGGGCGCGGCCCGGCATGGAGCAATTCATTATTTGAAGATAATGCGGAGTTTGGTTTAGGATACAGGCTTGCAATAGATAAACATAACGAATACGCCAGGTCATTGATGAAAAAGCTTGCATCGGTTATTGGTGAAAAACTTGCAGACGAAATATTGAATGCCCGGCAGGATGATGAATCGGGAATTTATGAACAGAGAATAAGGGTTTCAGAACTTAAAAAGAAATTGGAAAGCGTTAAATCTGATGAAGCAAAAAGCCTGATATGGCTTAGCGATTATCTTGTAAAGAAATCAGTGTGGATAATGGGCGGTGACGGATGGGCCTATGATATAGGCTTCGGGGGTGTTGATCACGTTTTGCTTTCGGGCAAAAATATCAACATGCTTGTACTTGATACTGAAGTATATTCTAATACAGGTGGACAGACTTCAAAATCTACTCCCCGTGCGGCAGTTGCAAAATTCTCTGCTGCGGGAAAAACCACCGCTAAAAAGGACCTGGGACTTCTTGCAGTTAGTTATGGTAATGTGTATGTTGCAAGGGTTGCTCTTGGAGCAAACGATACTCAAACACTCAGGGCTTTTATTGAAGCTGAAAAATATGACGGACCTTCTCTGATCATTGCATACAGTCATTGTATTGCTCACGGTATCAATATGCGGACAGCCAATACAAATCAAAAGGCAGCTGTTGAGTCAGGTTATTGGCCGTTATTCAGGTTTAATCCGGAATTGATCGATAATGGTGAATCTCCGTTTAAGCTGGATTCCAAACCGCCGAAAATAAGCCTCCAGGAATATGCTTACATGGAAACAAGATACAAAATGCTTACAAAGAGCCATCCCGAAGAAGCAAAGTTTTTGATGAAGCTTGCACAGGATGATGTTACGAAAAGGTGGAAAATATACGAAGATCTGTCTGCAGATTACCAGAAAGCAATCGTAAAAATATGAAGCAGGATGAAATTATTGAGGTGCTCAGTTTTTAATAAATAATCAGAAATTATAAGCAATAGTTAAACTATGTCCAAAGTAGATCTTACAACACATTATTTAGGGATGACTCTTAAGAACCCTATAGTTCCTTCTGCTTCTCCCCTTTCGCGTGATATTGCAAATGTTAAGAGAATGGAAGATGCTGGTGCATCGGCAGTAGTTATGTATTCTTTGTTTGAAGAACAGCTTACTCACGAAGCAATGGAGCTTTATCACCACACTTCGTATCATTCAGATACGCATGCTGAGGCCCTCACTTACTTCCCTGAACAAGCCGGTTATATCCTTGGACCGGATGAATATCTGGAACATCTGCATAATATCAAGAAAAGCGTTAATATTCCTGTTATTGGGAGTCTTAACGGATGTACAGATGGAGGTTGGACTAAATATGCAAAACTGATCGAAGAAGCAGGTGCAGATGCCCTTGAATTGAATATGTACATGCTTGCAACTGATCTAAATACAAACTCACAGGAAATTGAAGATATTTATGTTGAAACTCTGCGCTCCGTGAAAGCTAATATAGGAATTCCGGTTGCAATGAAGATAAGCCCTTATATTAGCGCACTTGCAAATTTTGCTAAACGGCTTGACGATAACGGAGCTGAAGGACTTGTTTTATTCAACAGGTTTTACCAGCCTGATATTGACCTTGAGAATCTTGAAGTTGTTCCGAATGTTCTGCTGAGCAACAGCCAGTCAATGCGTTTGCCCCTTAGATGGATAGCAATTCTCTATGGCAGGATAAATGCAAGTCTTGCAGCAACAAGCGGAGTAAATACAGCTGAAGATGTTATTAAACTGACTATGACAGGCGCAAGCGTAACACAGATGTTTGCCGCTTTGCATAAATTCGGTATTGAGCATATCAGAACCGTCCTGAATGATATTGAAACCTGGATGATCGAGCATGAGTATGATTCGTTGAAAATGATGAGGGGCAGCATGAGCCACAAATCGGTTGCAAACCCTGCAGCATTTGAAAGAGCAAATTATATGAAAGCGCTTAATAGTTTTATGTAAATAGTAATACGGTATTCGGGTATATTTTAAAGGGATGACTTTATTCATCCCTTTTTTTACATCAATACGCGGCTTATCTCTATTATGTCTTCTCCTGAACTGACAACACTTACAGGAACCTCAAAATAAAGATCACTGTATTTGCAAATGCCCTGGTTTTCTGTATCACAGTAATATATTAGGACTTCTATTGACACTTTTCCTGAGAGAATTCCTCCTAAAATTTTTATCGGAAGTTCAAACGAAGGAGATTCAGTATTGATCTCAATTTCGGAGTTTTCAACTAATCCATCCATAGAATTTACTGCAACCTGAGGCAGTGCTTCGGGGTTAATATGATATCCGGCAGGAAGAGTAAAATTTAATTTAATCTTAACTGCTCCCTGTTTCAATTCAACAGGATCCAGTTTAATTACATTTTCCACCATGAGTTTCTTATCCGGCTTCATGCTTACCATTAATTTATCCGGGTTACTTATCCTTACTGTTTTGACCTCATTTGAAATCATATCAATAACACGAAGCAGATTATTATTCGTATCAGTAACGAAGATCTTCCCGTTCATGATAGTAAGTCCGTTCGGTTCATTAAATTGAGCTGCATCCTTAGATCCATCACGAACCCCTGAAAATCCGGTACCTGCAAAAGTATATGCTTCATGAGTAGCCGGATTAACTGTTTTTATCTTATTGTTATATGTATCGGCAACGTAAAGCAATTCATCTGCAGGGCTGTAAACTATTCCCAGTGGATGCTGTAAACGGACATTATCACCAATACCATCGATATCTCCAAAGTCAAATAAACCAACACCAACAATCGTATTGACTTTGCTCTTTTTGCCGGTTATATCGGCCGAGCGGACAGCACTGACTTCACTATCGGCAAAGTATATATTCAGCCCGTCTGTAGTGATACCGCTTGGCTGAGCCAAAGAACTTTCAAGAAATGAATCATCAGCAATATTTTCTCTTCCGCTTCCAATATAGGTGCCGATCTTTCCCGTTATCAGATCCATCTTCCAGATTTGGTGACGGCCCGCCATTGCGATGTACAATTTATCATTTATTACAACCAGGTCCCATGGTGAGTTAAGGGCAGTCTCATTTGCATTACCTGAAATAATTCCGGTTTCCTGCGATTGATAACCTAAACCGGCAATAGTTCTGACTGTTTTTGCAGCGAGATCGATTTCCCGTATCAAATGATTTTCAGTATCAGCTATATATAGCTTATCTTTATAGAAAGTAATCCCCTGAGGCCTGAAAAATTCTGCTTCGGCAAATGTACCTTCTTTTGAGCCGGACTTTCCTGAACCGATAACTTCTTCGACTGAGACTTCATCTCCATTTATATTTAATTTCAGTATAAGGATCCTGTTGTTGTTTGAATCGGTAATAAACAATCTTGCTGAATTTGAATCCGAAGTAATTTTTCCGGGATACGAAAGTAAAGATTTGGGAGCTTTTTCTTTTTCCAAAGTAAACTTTAAAGGAGTCCTGTTAAGTATATTGCCTGCTCTATCATACTCGCTGATAGCTGCAGATATTACGGGATCAAATTCATCGAAGACACCCTCACCGGTTGTCATTCCTATGACTTTTCCTTTTGGATCAACCAGAACAAGAGTCGGCCAAGCCTTTGCAGTATACTCATCCCATACTTCAAAATCTTTGTCATTGATAACAGGATGAGATATCCCGTATTTAAGTATGGCCTGTTGAATATTATCAGTTCCGCGTTCGGTCAGGAACTTTGCAGAATGCACTCCGATAACGACAAGTTCATTCTTGTATTTCTCTTCCAGTATTCTCAGGTCGGGCATTATATGAATGCAGTTTATGCAGCAATATGTCCAGAAATCTATCAGAACCAGTTTTCCCCTGAAGTCCTTTATTGAAAAGGGTTTATCGGTATTAAGCCACTGGAGTCCGGATGGAAAATCAGGAGCTGTTATATTACCGTAATAATTCTTTCCGATATCCCCGATTTCATTATATTTCTGTGCATAACTCAGGTTTGATAAGAAAGTGAGAAACATTACAACCCTTACTAAGTGTCTTTTCATATTACTTATAGTTGCTCCGGGATAAGATACTCTGTCCTTCCCTTTGAATAATTAAAATTAACGAATAATAGTTTCAAAAAGTATTATAAAGTAATATATATGAAAAATCATCCCCTCAGATCTTTTTTTCATGTTAACACATTTATCAAAAAAAATCCGTATAATTGTATGTGGGAATTTACTTATCCCATGGAAAGGAGGTTGCATGACTAAAGCGATTTTGAGGAGGGTGTTTAGCTAACACCCAATCCTAAACGAAAACCCCCCATATATATGGGGGGTTTTTTATTGCAGCGAAAGAATAAATTCAATTCTTACTCAAAGCTTATCATAAAACCGGTCAATGAGAGAGTAAACTTGTTGCCGAAAAGCTCCACAAATCTTAATGAATAAAATTCTTTACCGTTAATTCTGAAAGTATTTGTAGGGCTTTCGATGGAAACGTTAAATTCTACAATTTGCGGCAGGACAGAACTGCCAACTTTCATAAAAATGTCATTCTTTGCACCTTCAAGCGCCTTCAAAGAATTGATTGTATTTATGCTGATATCAGTCAGGACTCCAAGTATTATTGATGCTCTTTTATCTTCTATCCTGCTAACTGTAAAAGGAGACTTTTCAAAACCAAAGGTCAAGATCGGAAGTTCGATGATCATGGTATTGCCTAGTGTGCTTTCAGTCTTATTTCCGAATCTAATCCCTTCTGAAAGAGCTGCTGAAACTGTGGGGTCAAGCTCTGGTGAATTCTCCTGTATAATTTCTATTTTTACATTTTTTGTTCTGAATAATTTTGTGAGCAGGAACATCCTGTCTTCTTTATATTTTATAACAAAATCATCTTTAAAAAAAACTGCATCTTTATCTATGCTCAATTCCTCAATGGTACCGCTCGTAAAGTTGATTCTCAGCTGATTGATCATGTTTTCGGGAATATTAGCACTCAACAGTATATTCCTGATGATCTGCTTTATTCCAAAATCCTTATCGTTATTAAAAGACTGAAGAAGACTTGCCGCGGTTTCAGATGAAGAATGAACCCATTTTGCATCAATGCTTCCCAAACTTGTATTTTTCGTTGTACCGTCAGATTCACTTAATATCGCAGGTAAAGTCAGGTTGGGAGGCGGGTTCTTAAATAAACCTGATTCCTGCGAATAAATGCTTACAGTTGTCAACAAAATTAATATGTGGATCTTGTTAAACATCTAATTTTTAATCTCCAGGGTAAATTTAAAACTCAATGTCAAAATAACAAATTGATTTTGGAAAAACAATGATTTATCCCCGTGAATTTATTTATTTTTGATAAGTTAATGTGGAACATCTTAAAATATGTACAAAAAAGGGAGCAGCAGCTCCCTATTTAAGTTATGAAATCATTTAATCGTCGTCACGGTCATGTTTGCTTCTGTCCTCATTTTCTTCATGGTCTTTGTCTTTATTTTTATTCTTGTACCATCCTTTATGTTTTCCGTTATCATGTTTTACTTTACTTTTCTCTTTTTCATAATTTTGGCCAGTGCTGTTCCTGTAATTTCCATTTCTATCGTAACCATTTCTGTCATATCCGCTTCTGTCATATCCCTTTGTGTCATAGCCGTTATAGTCGTAACCGTATATGTCAAAACCATTTCTATCGAACCCCTTTTCATCACGACCATTTCTGTCATAACCTGAACGGTTATATCCTTCTCTATTGTAACCCTCTCTATCGTAGCCTTCTTTATCATATCCTTCCTTATCGTATCCTGCATCACCAATTACAACTGGAAATTCTGGAATTGGTACTTCAATTTTTATTGTTGGCGTTGGTGCTTCCTGAGAATATGAAGTATTTGAAACAACAAAATAGAGGAATAGTGAGAATACTGATATTGATAAAATTTTTTTAATCATATTGATTTTCTCCTTTTTGAAGAAATTTTTAAGAATCATTTTAGTCAGTATCTTCCCTGACTTGTTTATTTAAACAAGTCCAGAAATATTTCGTTCCAAACTAAAGCAAATCTACTATTTACAATAATTTATGGTAAATGTGTCACAAAAAAGGATTCTTTTTCACTGAATTTTACAGTTTGAAAAAAACTGTTACAACTATTAACAATTTTCTTAAATTTATTTCGGTCAAATGGAAGAAACACTTTTCAATTAAAATTTTTTTGTGTATCCAATTTCAATTGCAATGATTGTTTGAAATCATTATGTTTTGCAATATTTAATTTAAATCAGGAGGATTTATGTTTGGATTTTTAAAACATTCCGGGTTTTATTTTGCTATCATTTTTGTAGCCACAATTGTATCGTTCAATGGTACATTTGATTATGAAAAAGCAAATAAGACTGCGGTTTCAAAATTTACTATTCATGATATTGATATTTCTGAAGCTCAAAATCTATTAATCAGGGATGTTAAAGTTTCTTTACCTATCCAGTCACCAATACCTCTGGAACCGTCATTAGGTTCACCTTCATTAGCTTTTTTGAATACGGACGGGTTACAGAATAACTTTACTGTCAATCAAATCACTACTGCAGCTTTTGCATTTGGCCAAGGAAACTTCTTCATCCTCTTAGACACTATAATTCTTCCTGCAAACCCCGGCCCATCTAACAACGGCGGATCGGCAGGATGGGCAATGTTCCTTGACCTGATCGCAGGCTCCCGAGATATTTTTGTTACACAAATGAAAACCGGGAGCACAGCTGCTGCATCTTCAAGCTTTTCTGTGGAAGTATTTACCCGAACCGGAACTGCATTGGGAGGGCCTGTAGGTTCAGGTCCCGGAAGTTCAACTGCCGGCTGGACCTCGATAGGAACTGTTCCGGTAGTTCAGGGATCTACTTCCAGCGGGATCTCGGAAGTTTTTACGCTCCCAACTATTACTGTTACATCAGGTGATACGGTCGGCGTTGCCATTAAATTCAATGTTGCCGGGCCGCGGTATTTCGGTACAGGTTCGCCGCCGTTGAGCAATTATTCTGATACAAACCTCACCTTAATAACTGGTGAAGGGCGTTCAGCCCCATTTACTCCTACGGGCAGCTGGTTTTCATCACGCGCGCTCACCGGTGAAATTCGGTACGTTGTAAGCGGAACAACCGGCATAAATAATATCAGCACTGAGATTCCTGACAATTACAATCTGTCACAGAACTATCCTAACCCATTCAACCCAAGCACAACTATAGAATTTGCCATTGCTGAAAAGAACAATGTAACTTTAAAAGTATATAACACACAGGGCAAGGAGATCGCCACGCTTGTAAAGGGTGAGATTTCAGCAGGTACTTACAGTGTTCACTGGAATGCTTCAAATCTTGCAAGTGGTATTTACCTGTATAGTCTGCAGGCTGGCAGCTTTTCACAAACGAAGAAATTGATACTAATTAAATAGTGTATTTTTCATAATCACTGCACACCGGCCGCTGTAAATTACGGCTGCCGGTTTGAGATATAAATAAAGCGAACGGATTTGATCTGATACCCGGCAAAATTGGAGGGTTTTATTCGGGCTTTTTTTAAGATTTTGGCGGATAATTGGGGTTTGTATAAAGCGGAAAAAATTATTATTTTTGTAACTAAACGCAATAAATTGCCCGATGGTGTAACTGGCAACACGCCTGATTCTGGATCAGGAAAGTCTAGGTTCGACCCCTAGTCGGGCAACTCAAATATTTAATCTTAAATCTTTAATCCAAAAAATGCCGGATCCAACAATAAATCTAGTACATGTAATTGCTGCCGGAATTATTAACATGGTGCTTGGAGCGCTTTGGTACTCACCTTATGTTATGGGAAAGCTCTGGATGCGCTCGATGGGCAAAACAGAAGAGGAAATCAAACAGGGTTTCTCTTCAGCTAAGATGGGAATGGTATATGTTACAAACACAATTGCATCACTCCTGTTTGCATACGTCCTTGCCCACATAATTAAATTCGCAAGCTTGAACACATTCACCCAGGGAGCAAATGCTGGTTTCTGGATCTGGCTAGGATTCGTAGCGACGACAGTTATTGCCGGGTATATGTATGAAAGCCGCCCAAAGATGCTATACTTCATTTTTATTATTTACCAGCTCATTTCGATTGTGCTAATGGGCGGTGTACTTGCAATGTGGTAGAATCTTTTTTCTTTAGAGATAAGTTTAAAAATCATTTTGCTCTATTAAAACCCTTGCTTGATGCTGTATTTTGAAACTCAAATAAACCACCCTTTTTTTGAACCTCCAAAGATAAAAATCATACATCAAAGTGATACAGGTTATTTTTTTCTGAAAAGAAATTAGCGATTTTTGTATCGCATAAAGTAAACTGGATTCTCAAAGAAATGCTCTCTTAAACGAGCAAAATTGGGGCGATCGGTTTCTAAAGAAGATAATAATCTCCAAATAGAATTTTAGTCATTACAATGGGTTGAAATGACTGGCCGAATTACCGCCTTGGTTCAATTGCGAACTAAATTACGGTTGAAGAAATCCGGTTTGTTGATATTGAATTAAACCTTTCAACAAATGGGGCTCACGTCTGAGCCCCATTCTTTTTTACTAAAATCTGCCCTTTTTTCAAAGCTCGAATTCCCAAAAATGCTTTTTATTGACCTGAATGCCTTAGTTTGGTGATAAAAATCATATCCGCGTATGACGCAGGTAATAGGATTTATAGCGCTGGTATAGCATTTTTGTATCAAGTTATAACATTTAATTACGCAAAAATGGAACAAAATACAGCAAAATCTGCAAGTCCAAAGGAAAGAAAAGTCAAAGGAAAAGTCATTATTGACATCCAGAAATGCAAAGGATGTGAGCTCTGCAAAACAGCATGTAAAGAAGATGCTCTGGTTCTTTCTGATACAATTAACATAAAAGGCTACAGGTATATTATTGCCAACAACGATCTGTGTTCAGGTTGTGTTAACTGCGCATTGGTTTGCCCGGATGCAGTAATAACTGTCTGGAGAACCAGCCCGAAGAAAAAACCTGTCGATATTACACCAAAGTCTATCAAAGAAGATATCAGGTCAATTATCAGTTCGCCGGTATACAGCGATCTGACAGCAATGGATTACATTTAAACAAGAAAGAATTTATTAATACGATGGAAACAAAATTAATGAAAGGCAATGAAGCCCTCGCAGAAGCCGCAATACAGGCAGGATGCGATGCTTACTTTGGCTACCCGATAACCCCTCAGTCAGAAGTACTGGAATACCTTGCAAAGGAAATGCCGAAACATAACAGGATAGTTTTACAGGCAGAAAGTGAAATTGCATCGATCAATATGATTTACGGTGCAGCAGGAGCAGGATTCCGTTCTATGACAAGTTCATCTTCTCCCGGCATTAGCCTGATGCAGGAAGGAATATCTTACATTGCAGGCGCAGAGCTTCCGTGTCTGATAGTTAACGTTAACCGTGCCGGACCTGGTCTCGGGACAATTCAGCCGGGCCAGGGTGATTACTTCCAGTCAGTTAAAGGCGGCGGCCATGGAGATTATAAACTGATAGTACTTGCGCCGTCATCAGTCCAGGAAATGGCAGATTTTGTTTTCATTGGGTTTGATCTCGCGGATAAATACCGCAATCCCGTTTTGATCTTATCTGACGGTGCAATCGGACAAATGATGGAAAAAGTTACTTTTGGCAAGTTCAAACCTGTTAAAGTTGATAAACCCTGGGCTACAATAGGAAAACCTGAAACACGGGAAAGAAATTATATTACATCACTTCACATACAGCCCGAAAAACTTGAAAAGAGCAATCAGAAACTTGTCGCAAAATATAAGACCATTCAGGAAAATGAAGTAAGGTTTGAAGAATTGAATACTGATGATGCTGAATACCTGATCGTCGCATATGGCTTGTGTGCAAGAATATGTCATAAGGCCATAAATATAGCAAGAGAAAAAGGCATAAAAGTTGGATTACTAAGACCAATCACATTATTCCCTTACCCTTCAAAAAGACTTGCCGAGCTGGCTGAAAAAACCAAATTCATGCTCACAGTCGAAATGAATGCCGGCCAGATGATCGAAGATGTTAAACTTTCGGTAAATGGAAAAGTCCCGGTTGAGTTTTACGGCAGAATGGGTGGTATGATCCCTAACCCTGAAGAAATAGTGGAGAAATTAGAGAACTTAATTCAAAAAAGTCATGCAATCTGAAGAACATTTACTAGTAGAAGAGAAGATAATCTCGACTAAAGGTGCTGGAAAAACCGAAGTAACAGACGAGATACTTAAACAGGCCACAACACCAATTGAAGGAGAAAAATTTGTATTTGATAAACCACGGTGTATGGATGACGAATATGAAATTGTATATGAAAAACCAAAAACACTGGTGGATGTCAGCATGCATTATTGCCCTGGATGCGCACACTCCCTTGTGCACAAGCTTATTATGGAAGTAATTGATGAATTGGGAATTCAGGAGGAAACCATAGGCGTTGCGCCTGTAGGTTGTGCAGTTTTTGCATATGATTACATGAATATTGATATGTCTGAGGCAGCTCATGGAAGAGCAACTGCTGTTGCAACTGGAATAAAGAGGCTGCTGCCGGATAAGTATGTATTTACATATCAGGGTGACGGGGATCTTGCTGCAATAGGCACCGCTGAAACAATTCACACAATAAACCGCGGCGAAAATATTATGATAATATTCATAAACAATGCGGTATATGGAATGACTAGCGGTCAGATGGCCCCCACAACATTGCCCGGAATGAAAACAACAACCAGTCCGAATGGCAGGGATACAAGTTTTTATGGCTTCCCTATTAAGGTATCAGAACTAATTTCCCAGCTTCCCGGAGCATTTTATGTGACACGGCAGGCAGTTAATAATGCCACTGCAGTAAGACGAGCAAGGAAAGCAATTTTGAATGCTCTAAGATACCAAAAACTGAACAAGGGTACATGTTTCATAGAGATCATAGGTAATTGTCCTTCTAACTGGAAAATGACCCCAATAGAGGCGAGCAAATTTGTTGATGATTCAATGATTAAAGCGTTCCCGCTTGGAGATGTTAAAGTTCCAAAGGGCGAAGACCTTAAAAATTTACAGGAGAAAAATTAGTCATGATAGAAGAATTAATAGCAGCCGGATTCGGAGGACAGGGTGTCCTTTCAATGGGGATGACTCTGGCATATGCAGGGATGATAGAAAATAAGGAGATTTCCTGGATGCCTTCATACGGCCCGGAAATGAGAGGCGGAACTGCCAACTGTATAACAATAATTTCTGATAATAAGATCAGCTCTCCGATAATCTCTATGTTTGATTCAGCAATAATTCTGAACCAGCCTTCGATGGAAAAATTTGAATCGAAAATAAAACCCGGCGGTTTGATAATATACGAATCAGCCAATATTTTGAAACCAAGTACACGTACAGATATTGAGATCATAGGCATACCCGCTGCAACAGAAGCAGTAAAAATGAAAAACCCTAAAACGCTGAATATGATCATGCTGGGCGCTTACCTCGAAAGAAAACCGGTTGTTAAGATCGAATCCGTTTTGGAAGCTTTGAAAAAAGTTCTGCCTGAGAGATATCATAACCTGCTGCCGATAAATAAACAAGCGCTTGAAAGAGGTGCGTATCTCATTGAAAATGAAATGATCACACTGGGTGAGGCATTTTAAGGTTAGTTATCATGGGAGTTGCATGCAGTTATTTCTCTTATTATCAGCAGTTTTTGTTTTTAAATGCTTTATGTTGAGTTAACTATCTTGATTTTCTGCAATGGTAATTTGACTTAAGTCATGTGACCTGAATGCGGATTTTACTATAATTGTGCAAATATAAGTAAACCTAAAATGAAAAAAATCATAGTTTTCTCAATTTTTTGCGCCGTGCTGACTCTTATTTTCGGCTGTAATTCGGATTCACCCTCCTCAATTGAAGACCCACAGACAGGAAACTACGTCAAAATTCATACCGCCGAGTCAAATGGAAATAAGTTCGAAGTTTGGAGTTCTACAGCTTCGAATTTCTTATATGGATATAATAATATTGGCTTTAAGGTTTTCCTCAATGGTGCAGAGCAGAACTCTGGTTTTGTGAAGTTTTTACCAACTATGTACCATGGAATTGGAGGACAACGCCATTCCATTCCTGTTGAAGATATGTTTCTTTATGATACACAAAACAGCTTGTTCACAGGGTATGCAATTTTTACTATGTACGATACTGCAGCATTCTGGGCAGCAAATTTCAGTTACAATACTCTTGTTCAAGTAGATTCTTCAATAATTCAATTATTCCCCGAAAGCCGGAGTCAGTTGTTCATATGGAATAATTCAGTTACACAAAGAGAATACGTTCTTACACTGATTAATCCCCGGGCAGCAAGAGTCGGATTGAATACAGTTGATATGATGCTGCATGAGACAGCTGATATGCAAACATATAGTGAAATAGAGTCTGCTGAGATGTTTATCAGACCTTGGATGGAGGCAATGGGCCACGGATCAGGCAATAATATAAACCCTACTGGCAATGGAGGCGGCAAGTACAGCGGCACAGCAAATTTCACAATGGCGGGCCAGTGGTTTTTGTATGATTCAATAAAGGTAAATAATTCATTCATAACAGGGACTCCACCACCAAAGTTCATATTAGAGGTAAATTAATTTGAAAACCCGAATTATTATTACGATCATCTTTCTTTTCAAAGCTGCGGAAATATTTACATGCAACAGTTGCGGAGGCGGCACAAGTGATCTTGCAGTTCTATCACTTGACGGAACAGCTTTGATCAATTTGGGTTTCACTTTTGACAAATATAACGGGGTTTGGGATCAAAACGGAAAGTGGAGAAGCAATGATTATTCCCAGTCTCAAATTAAGACTGTTCTTAACTCAGCCTACAGGATAAGCAGGCATCTGCAGTTTGCAATTGCGCTTCCATTCATAAGCAACAGGAGCAATATTCCGGGATTGAAACAAACCGGCTCGGGGATTGGAGATCTGATACTTGGGGGGAGGTACGAATTTACACATGAGTTCCAGCCTAAGAAAAAGGGTAAAAAACTCTCA
Organism: Ignavibacteria bacterium; assembly: GCA_025451455.1. GTDB lineage: Bacteria > Bacteroidota > Ignavibacteria > Tepidaquicellales > OLB5 > OLB5. The sequence continues at coordinate 6,104 of JANWKI010000075.1, read as the reverse complement.
TTGGATACGAAACTGCCTTATACTGCTTTGACTTTTGGCATGTCAGTACCAACAGGAGTATCTGAAGAAACCGCTCTAAATGGTGTTGATATAACAGGAAAAGGGTTTTACATGAGCTCTCTTGGCTTATCTGTAATTAAAAGTATTGTAAAATCAAGACTTCAATTTATCTTTGATTTCAGCTGGCAGCACAGCTTTGAGAAAAACTATAAGTCGATGTTTGGAATCCCGTTAAATTCAGATTACATTAAACAGCCGGGTGATAAGTTCAATTATTCACTGGCCGTCAACTATATTTTCAACAGCTGGCATGCCATTACTCTGACCGCTTCCGGATTTTCACAAAGTTCTTATGAAATCAATAATGTACCGGGTGTAAATTCACAGGAAAAATCGACAAATTTCGTATTATCTTATACATATTATCCATCTATTCCTTTTAGGATAACAACCTCGGTCAAAATGGGTATTCCCAATGATAACTTTGGGAAAAATGTACCTGGTTCAACAACCTTTAACCTGTTCTTTACTTATTATTTCTCTGATTTGAATTTAAAATAAGAAATAAACAATATGAAAACTACATTAATATTAATTATACTTTTCTTCCTCATGAACGGAATGTTTCCAAATATCAAAGCCAGAAGTTCGTATGCTGAAAAAACCATCAAGATCAAATGCACTGAAATGACCTGCGATGGCTGCAAAAGAAGCATTACAAAATCGATAAACACATTAAAAGGCATCGCAAAACTGGATATTAATCTTGAATCAAAAATAATAACAGTAGAATTTGATGATTCAACGACTGACACTCAGTCGATTTTAAATGCAGTTATTGAAGCCGGATATGATGCTGTTTTGATGGATTAAAATCATAAGTTCCGATTATAATATTCACAGGAAATCGTATGCAAATCCCAATGAACAACATATTTTACCCTAAGTCAATCGCCGTCATAGGTGCATCCTCCAGAGAAGGGGCTCTAAGTTATGAACTTATAAGTAATCTTATCAGATATGGTTATAAGGGCAAGATTTTCCCAGTAAATCCAAAAGCAGATTCTGTTCACAGTATAAAATCATACAAGTCTGCAATCGATATAGATGATAAAATAGATCTTGCGGTAATTATGGTTCCCAGAGAACTGGTGCTCAGAACAATCGATGATTGCGCAATGAAGAAAATCACTTCAGTTGTAGTAATAACTGCAGGATTTAAGGAAACCGGTAAAGCAGGATCTGAGATCGAGAAAAAACTTACCGAAAAGATCAATAAATACAGTATGAGGCTTGTCGGGCCAAATTGTATGGGTATTATTAACACTAACCCAAACGTCAGGCTCAATTGCACCTTTGTTGCCGGAACTCCTCTGAATGGAGGGATTGGATTCATTTCACAAAGCGGTGCCCTTGGTGCAGCTGTTCTCAAGACCGTTCAGCAGAACGATATTGGTATGGCACAGTTTATCAGTATAGGCAATAAGGCAGATGTTTCAGGAAATACAGTTCTTGAATACTGGAAAAACAATGACGATATCAAGGTTATTACTGTTTATCTTGAGTCTTTTGGGAATCCGAGAATGTTTATGGAATTAACAAGAGAAATTACAAAAACCAAACCTGTGATAGTCATCAAATCTGCACGGACCTCTGCCGGAATGAAAGCTGCTTCATCTCATACCGGGGCTCTTGCCGGTTCAGATGCTGTAGTTGATGCATTTTTGGAGCAAAGCGGGGTTATCAGAGTCAATTCTATCAACGATATGTTTGATCTTGCAAAGGGATTTGACAAAACCAGCCTTCCTAAAGGAAACCGGGTTGGGATCTTAACAAATGCCGGCGGTCCGGCAATTCTAGCAGTTGATGAATGCGCAAATAATAACATGGCTATCCCCGAATTGACCTCAGGAACACAGGAAAAACTCCGCTCATTTGCACCTGCCGAAGCATCGGTATTCAACCCTGTTGACCTTCTTCCTCCGGCTGACTCAGATATGTATGCAAAGGCAGCACGATTGATGTTAAGTGACAAAAATATTGATTCGCTTATCGTAATTCTGGGTCCCCCGTTAATGCTGGATACTCTTGAGATAGCGCGTTCCATTTGTGATGCTGTTAAGGACTCGGATAAAACGGTAATGCTGGTTTTAATGTCACAGGATGACATCATACCTAAGCTGAAAGATATTATCACAGTATATCCCCCTATTTTCCGTTTCCCTGAGGATGCAGCAAGAGTTATTGCAAAGATGTTTGAATACAAAAAATGGAAAGAGCATCCGGAAGGAAGGTATATAAAATTTGATGCAAAAAAAGATACCGTTAGAAAAATTCTGAGAAAATATCACAGCAAACCCGGAATTTATCTTGAATATGATGATGTTTACAGGATACTGCATGCTTATGGAATGCCTCTGGTAATCTCTTACACGGCTAATGACACAGATGGAGTTGTTGAGGCAGCTGCAAAGTTGAAATACCCGGTTGTCATTAAGGCTGCCGGAAAAAATCTGGTCCATAAGTCTGATATTGGCGGCGTTGAAATAGATATTCATACAGAGGTTGAATTAAAAAAAGCAATTGGCAGAATTAATGAAAACCTGAAAACAAAAAAGTTAACAGAGGAATTTGAGAAATACATAATACAGCCCTATATAGCAGGAGGAATTGAGACCATATTGGGAATAACAAAGGATGAAAAAGCCGGGCATATGATAATGTTCGGGCTTGGAGGCATCTTCGTTGAGGTATTTAAGGATGTAAATTTCAAATTAGTGCCTATCAACGATGAAGAAGCATCGAGGATGATTAGATCAATAAAAAGCTACAAAATGCTGACTGGTGCCCGGGGCAGGCAATCAGTGAATATCGATTTTATAAAAGAAAACCTGCTGCGGCTTTCACAATTATCCGAAGATTTCCCGGTATTCAAAGAAATTGACCTCAATCCTTTTGTGTTTTTTGATGAAGAAGAAAAATGCAGGATACTTGATGCAAGAATAAGATTGAGCTGATTTCGTACTGGCTCTTCATGACAGCATTGTAATTATTAGAATAATAAATTTCTTAAAGTAAACTCCCTCCGGATTAATATCATTTATTTTTGTGACAAAAATCATATTTTCTCATCCTGTTAAAAACTATTTTTGCTTTATTCATAATTTCAGATTATTATTAACTTCCTGGCAGTACAATCACCTTTATTAACCTGATTTAGCATTGAATTAATATCTACTGAATGGAGGACCTGTGGAAAATTTGAATCATCTTAATTATTACCGCTTACCCTGGAATCTCACCGATAATTCAATTTCGTGGCTTGAACCTACTGCAAAGTGTAATCTTTCATGTTACGGGTGCTATCGTAAAAACGAAGTGGACAGCCATAAAACACTTGAAGAAATCAAAAGTGAACTGGCTGTGTTTAAGAAAATGAGAAAAAGTGACGGTATCTCAATTGCAGGCGGTGACCCGCTTTTACACCCGGATATAATTGAGATCGTTAAGATGGTTAAAGCTGACGGACAAAAGCCGATCATTAATACAAATGGGATCGCCTTAACAAAGGAACTGTTAACCCGGCTCAAGAAAGCCGGTGTATACGGTTTCACATTTCATATAGACAGCAAACAGAACCGGCCAGGCTGGAAAAATAAAAACGAACTTGAACTCAATGAGCTCAGGCTTTATTTCGCAAAAATGCTCAAAGAAGCGGGTAACATTTCATGCGCATTTAATTCAACGGTTTACGAAGATACGATTCATTTCATACCTCAAATGCTGAAATGGGCAGAGGATAATATTGATATTGTTCAGGTAATAGTATTTATCCTCTATAGGGCAGTTAATAATTCGCTAGTTGATTATTATTTGGGTTCTCAGAAGATCGATATGAATGAACTTGTTTATAATGAGGAATCTGAAGCCAGGGTTGATATGAAGGCGCAGGAAGTTGTTTCGGTAATAAGAAAAATGTACCCTGATTTTGATCCCTGTGCTTATCTCAATGGATCAGAACAGCCGGATGATTTTAAATGGCTTCTGACCGGAAGGCTTGGCAGGCATGGTAAAATATACGGTTATATGGGAAGTAAGTCGATGGAAATAATCCAGACATTTCATCATATTCTTTTCGATAAATACCTTGCTTACTCCTCACCGAAATTAACACGTAAAGGAAGATCAATGCTGCTGCTTGGATTATTTGACGGGAAACTGCGAAAGACATTATGGAAATTCCTCAAGAATCCCCTTAACATTTTCAAAAAACTTCATTACCAGTCCGTTATGATAATACAGCCGGTTGATATTACAACTGAAGGTATACAAAGCATGTGCGATGGCTGCCCGGATATGACGGTGTGGAACGGCAAACTGGTCTGGTCCTGCAGAATGGAAGAACAGCTGAAGTACGGTCATAATCTAAGGACATATTTTAAGAATATTCCAATTGTCAATTGAAAATCTCCTATTGATCATATATCAGAGCTTAGTATAATAACTTTCAAGAACGGAATGTATTTCTGCCTTACGATATTTGAATACATAATAATAACCTTCCAATATCTTTCCAAACATTTGTTTTATCATATATTGCATTGAGTGACTATCCGTTACTATTAGTTAATCTGGTTAGGATATTCTATAAAATGATACTACATAAATTAGTTGATTTATGTTTATATTGCGATGAAATTGATATAGAACTTTGAATTTTGAGCAAATAAACTCATTGAAAACAACATGAAAACAATTCTAATAATTTTTGCTTTTTTAATATTTGTAAAATCTTCCAGCGCCGATTGGGAGCATATGACAACCGGTATTTTCGCAAACGGACTTACATATGCTTTTACCACATTTGATAATAAGATATATACTACTATTGAATACGGAAGATTTTATACAACAAATAACGGAGTTGAATGGCAATGGGCTGATTTAACTAATAGGTGGTGTTCATCACTCGGCTCAAACCAGGAAAGGCTCTTTGCAGGAACACAGAATACAGGTGTTATCTATTTAACTACAACCTCAGGTATAAACTGGACCCAAACATCATTTATCAGCGGATTCGTTCGTTCATTAGAGGTTTTGGGGAATACGATTTTTGCAGGATTTGACGGAGGGATTAACATATCAAGAGATAATGGCGAAACCTGGACTTCAACATTAGGCGGTAATGTTGTTTATGCAATTAAAATGAAGGAAAATACTAATACAATCTTTGCTGCTACTTTCGGTAATGGAGTCTATAAATCACAGGATAAAGGTTTTACATGGACTCCTACTGGTTTGACCGGCATAAATGTCTATACATTAACAGTACAGGGAAATAAGATATTTGCTGGGATGAATTTTGGACTTCTTGTATCTGAAGATAATGGAGATACATGGTCATATACTACACATATGGTACCAACACGTTCTGTTACATCAAATCAGGATTTTATTTTCGCAGGAGGATTCGAGTCAGGGGTTTATGTTTCCAGCGATTTTGGTTCGACATGGGCACAAAGGAATGAAGGAGGTATGGGATCTCGGACGGTAATATCCCTTTATATTGATCATGGTTACGTATTTGCAGGAACAGAAGGACAGGGAGCTTACAGAAGGGAACTCGATGAACTGCTGGAAGTACATAACATCACATCCGAAATTCCGGATGATTATGCACTAATGCAAAATTATCCTAACCCATTCAACCCGGAAACTAAGATCAGGTTCAGTATTCCTGCGGATATTAATAACCCTGCATCAAGTACAAAGCTAAAAGTATATGATGTTTTGGGGCATGAAATCGCAACGCTTGTTGACAAACAGTTAAGACCCGGCAAATATGAAGTTAACTGGAATGCATCAGGCTATGCAAGCGGAATGTATTTTTATGTGCTTAAGACAGATAATTTCACTGAAACCAAAAAGATGACTTTGATAAAATAACAAAGTCTTTATTAGAGCAATTTTTCATGTAGAAGGCAAATTTATATTTTGCCTTCTTTTTTTCCTAATTGAAAACCTTATTGTTACGAAATCCTAAACTCCTTTTTTATGAATCAATCTTACATTGTTAATAATTCATATTTTTGATATTTTTGTAT
>JANWKI010000074.1 GCA_025451455.1 Ignavibacteria bacterium | reverse complement strand
TTCACCATTGGTTGCAACAACAAAATAAATATTATAACCTTTTTCTTTGTATTTGAACATTGTGCCGCCGCAGGAGAATTCAATATCGTCTGGGTGTGCTGAAACCGCAAGAATAACTTTACTCATTGGATTCTTATTCTAGGTTATATCTGTCAAGTTTAAAACTCTCACCAAGGTAAAGCTTCCGTACTTTCTCATCGCTGGCCAATTCGAGGGAAGACCCCTGCCTGAATATTTTGCCTTCTATAAGAATATATCCCCTATCCACTATCGATAAAGTCTCGTGAACATTATGATCGGTGATTAGCACTCCAATCCCTTTATTCTTAAGTTTGGCCACGATCTTCATTATTTCCTCTACAGCAATAGGATCAATTCCTGCAAAGGGTTCATCAAGCAGAATAAACTTGGGATCAGTAGCTATTGCCCGTGCAATTTCAGTTCTTCTTCTTTCACCGCCTGAAAGCACGTAACCCCGGCTGTCTGCAATTTGTGCAATTCCAAATTCCTTCATAAGCTCAGCTGTTTTATCTTCCATTTCACTTTTTTCCAGATGCATAAATTCCAACACTGAATAGATATTCTGATACACAGTCATTTTCCTGAATATCGAAGCTTCCTGAGGCAGGTAACCGATTCCCAGCCGTGCCCTTTTATACATTGGTACCCCGGAAATATCCTCATCATCCAGATATATTTCACCGGAGTTTGGTTTTATCATTCCTGTTATCAAATAAAAGGAAGTAGTCTTGCCTGCGCCGTTTGGCCCTAATAATCCAACTATTTCGCCCTGCTTAACAGATAAAGAGACATTATCCACTACAGACCTTTTGCTGTATTCCTTAACAAGATTGACTGCCTTTAATACTGACTGCATCAGTTTCTTATCTCTTTAATTTTATTTAGAAGTAAATTCAGTATTTCACCGCTTTTACCTGTTAAAACTTCATCAAGATCCATTGACATAACTGTTGGCTTAATATTTATCTCAACTACGTAAGCACCGGATCTTTTGGCTATCAGCGGCAGAAGTGCAGCAGGGTATACTTCAGCAGATGTACCGATAGAGAAAAATAGATCGGATCTTTTAGCGCAGTTTTCTGCATGAGACAATGCTTTTTCAGGAAGCATTTCACCGAACCAGACAACATCAGGTCTTATGATACCTCCGCATTTTTCGCATTTTAGGACCTTCTTCTCTGAAACATCAATGTCATTATAAAAAGTCCTGCATTTCAAACAGTAGTTTCTTTCTATATTTCCATGTAATTCAGTAATATTTTTGCTCCCGGCTCTTTTATGCAGGTTATCAATATTCTGAGTAATAAGGTTAAATTCATTAAAAAGACTTTCCATTTCAGCCAAAGCTAAGTGACCATGATTTGGAGTGACTTCTCTCATAATCTCCCGCCTGTGCTGGTACCAGCCCCACACAAAATCCGGGTCCGAAATGAATGCATTGAAATTAGCAAGTTCTTCGGGGCGGAATTTTTCCCAAATCCCGCCAGGGTCTCTGAATGTTGGTACTCCGCTTTCAGCAGAAACACCTGCCCCTGTCAGCACGGAAACATTCTGAGCTGACTTAATTTTTTTTATTAGATTTTCGGAGAACTGCAATTACACCCTGACTCTTCTAATAATGCTAACCATATCACGAACTGCGCTTTCTAGTCCAGTGAACATTGCCCTGGCAATTATTGAATGGCCAATACTGACTTCATCAATATCCTCAATATTGGCAATGGCAGTAATATTATTATAGTTCAAACCGTGTCCGGCATTTACACCTAATCCAAGCTCTTTTGCCATTCTTGCCATTTGTTTAATTTTCTCCAGTTCAACAACAATTTCTTCGCTCTCTTTAGCCAATCCGTACTTACCGGTATGAATTTCTATCATATCTGCACCATATTCCAGGGCCTGATCGACGCTCTCAGGATTAGGCTCTATAAAAAGACTGACCTTTATGCCATTTTCCTTAAGCTTTTCTATTGCAGGCACAAGTTTGAATTCAAGTGCTGAGAGATCAAGACCGCCTTCGGTAGTTAATTCTTCTCTTCTTTCGGGAACCAGGGTCACCATTTCCGGTTTTATACTGCATGCTATTTTCACCATTTCATCAGTGGCAGCCATTTCAAGATCCAGCTTGGTTTTAACGGTTTGCCTTAGCAAATGTACATCTCTATCAATAATGTGCCTTCTGTCTTCGCGTAAATGACACACAATACCATCTGCTCCGGCTATTTCACATATTCCGGCAGCAATTACGGGGTCAGGTTCCTGTTCTTTTCTTACCTGTCTTAATGTTGCAATATGATCAATATTTATGCAAAGTCTCATTTGATTTAATATTTAGTTTGTAAAAAGTTTAATGAAAGCATCCGGTCCTATTCCATAAGATTGTGATTTATATCGAAGGACAGAAATAACATCCACAAATATCATGATTGACCAATGAACAATGAAGCAGTATATGAATGAATTTGCTCTCCATGCCTGGATACCGAGAACTAATCCCGCGAAAATCGAAGCAAACGTTTCTATATCAGGTTTTCCTCTGTGCAAAATAAAGAAAGGAACCATTTGTATGAATATCGAATAGTACCCAAATTTTTCTTTCAACCCAAACAGCATATATCCCCGCCAGAAGAATTCCCAGGCAAACATGTAAAAACCAACAAATAGCTCATAATACAACAGCACATCAATATTCTCTCTCACATAGGAGCCACCTTGCGGGTATGTACTTGCAAAAGACTTTGAGCCTGATGCGATCCATAAAAAAGGAAGCATTACAACGATAAATAAAACAGAAGACTTAATCCCAAACCTGTAATCACCAACCCTGAAACCGAAGTCTGAAAGTCTGCCTTTCAACACCAAGGGAATCAACATGACCGGTATCACAAACATCAGGAAACCATCTGCACTGAACCAGTAAAGCGATGAATAAAATTTATCATCACTTGTATCAAATATTTTTCTGAAAAAATTTGGCGAAGCATAATACATCGATAAGAATGTAATAAATGCCACAGATAAGAATATAAAACTTTCTTTAAAACTTAAAGTTCTTATAGCCTTAGAGAGATTTCGTATTTCTGCTTTAAATTGTGAGATCAAAAGTTCAGGATTTTTTCTTAATTACATACTGAATGAATTCAGGTTTAAAGCCAATAACCGTGCACCCTTCCGGAAGTTCAAAAACCGGGATCAAAGAACCGGTTGTATCTGATAATATCTTATTATAATCAATGAACGCATTTATCTTACTGTTATCAATTTTCGCAAGCTGGTTCACTCCCCCCTTCAACTGAACCGATACAGTTTGGGGTATCAGCAGAACATCTTTATCTTCCGGAGTGTTTGGTACCTTGATTTCAATATTCCGGAATTCTTTTTCTGCTGTAAGCTCCACATTTACTTTCAGCCTGATTTCATTTTGTGAGAGCTTAATAAGGTTTGATAGGCTGTCTGAAATGCTGATACTTGTTGATATATCTGCATTAACATTATCAAAGACAACTCCTCTGGTATATAAGAACTTTATATTCCTTAACAAGTCAACAGCTCCGCCAATTTTTATCGTATCCGGTTCAAGTAACGGTTTTCCGACAACCTGGTACCCTTCCATACAATTTATAGATAGCCTGGGGAGAACTGCGGCATATTTCTCTTCGTAGTCCTCAATCTTTACAAACAATGTTTCAGGGTAAACGGAAATAATATTGAGATTCTGAGATAAGCCCATGTTATTATTCAGGTAATCTTTGGTAAGAATAAAAAAATGTTCCTTTTTCCTTGCAGTAATATCATAATTAAATTCAAGGTTAAGGGAAGTAAACAACCTGATCAGGTTCCATCCCACTCCTCTGAACTTAACATCAAGGTTAAGCGGAATATTTCCGGAAACAGAATAAGGGCTGTTAATATTGAACTTAATAGGCACAGATTTATCAATCTCGTAAATCTGATTCAAATTAAGAGAGAGCCACAAAATGGCCGAGAGGAAAAATGAAGCAATCGCAATATGGTACCTGTATTTAAACAATTCGGCTGAGCTGGTTCATTAATCCGCTAATATTCAAATTAATTTAGATTGTTTAAATACTAAATGTACTGCAAAAAAAAGCCGATTTTCAGATCGGCATAAAGAAAAAGTTCAGTGCTGAACTGACAACATGCGTCTCCATGTATCATCTCTTATCTCATCCTTTTTTGTGGAGTTTACAAGCTCATAAGTCCGCCCGTCATTTATCACATCTACAAAATCGAACTCAACTCCCCCTTCAATCCCATCATATTTCCATATTTCATATCCCTTGGTACTTGCTTCAAATGGAAAATTCTCAATCTCAGACGGTTTTCCATACACAATGTAAACTCTTCCCCTGTCAGATTCCCAGCCATTTCTTAGATCAGACTTGTAATATTTGTTAGCAAAAGCAACCCGGTCAAAATAGTCTTTCTTAAACTCGTTATTAGGAGTATTCGGAGTTTGGTCGAAGACTTTCCAAAATGCAAAATAGAACTTTTTTTGGCTTTCAAGATCATTAAGTTTTTCAAATTTGTGTTCTATATCGTCTGTCATTAAGTATCGTGATTTCTTATACTCATCCATTAATTGATCACTTGTCATTTTAGCAATATCACTCAACAAGTATGCATTATTCAAATCAGTGATAGTATTATTAGTATCTATTACATTTGAGTTATAAACATAGAACATTTTGCTCATATTAATAATTGAGGGATTGCTGTTATCACTTAAAGTAATAGTAAGCACATAGCGGCCCGAAGGAACGTCACTGATATCAATGCTGCCAATTTCAACCTTATCAGCAATTTTTCTTTTATATTCGTGGACATTCTCTTTGATAATCCTGTTATCCGAATTGAAAATATATGCACCTATCTTGTAATTTTCCCGGAGAAAATCTTCAGTCAAATTATAGAACTCTATGTAATAGTATAATTTCGAAATATTGTTTCCGTACAGCCTGGATGGATTTGGTTCTACTTCCAGGTTATTCTTATAAAATATGCTTTTAGTATCCCCGGACTTTGAAATATTGTTTGCGAGCTGAATACTGCTTGAAGTAATTTTTTCCTGAGAAAATCTGCCCAGCCTGAATGAAGCTGTATCGACAGCCGATACAACAGGATTATTATAGTCGTATGCTTTAACATTCAGCCTGTAATAGCCGCTATCGAGGAGCAAGTTCAGCTGTCCGCTAAGCCGGTTGTTCTTATTATACCCGGCAGTATCACTAATACTTACCGGAATATTGAAAGTTTCCTTTATTATGCTCTTGTTAATCCTGATATTATCAATTTGCAATTCTATAGTTCCGGAAGATTCATATCCCGTTTCGCTTTTTATGAATTTCAGTTCATTCTGATCGAACGAGTAATAAAGTTCAATAATAATCTTGTTTTCAGCCGCCCTGAAAAGCGCATAATCGACATAGAAGAAATCTTCCTGGGCAAGAGTATTATTTTGGACAAAAACACAAACAAAAAGAGCTATTGAGAAGCATGTTCTGAATAGTTTGGAGTACATGGTTAATAATTGCATTAACAAAAAAGACAACCTATTTAATACATAGGTTGTCTTTTTCTTTGGTTATGTATTAAATTAGAATCCTAAAGACAGCGTGAAGAACTGGTTATTAGTGTCAAAGCCTGATTCATTGAGTACTCTGTAAGCATAGTCAAACCCAAGAGTAAGATTACCCATCGGGTATTTAACACCGGCTCCAAATGAAGGGCCGAACAATGCTTCGTCTTTTTCCTTATCTGAAAAATATGCTATTCCGCCTCTTAAGAATACGTTGTTGTTATAATTATATTCCAGTCCGAATTTATACTCATCACTTGAAAATCCTGAATTCTGGAATGTGGTCCCAAGTGTAATGTTGTTATTCTTTCCGAATGTCCTGTTGTAAGTTACCCCTATTTCAAGTGTAGTAGGCAATTCAAAAGACTGGAGGTTTACCCTTCTTACTGTCGGGATACCGTTTTCAACATAACTCCTGTCCAAACCGGGACCGTCAAACTTGAGATTCGGGCCTAGGTTCTTAATGGCAATCCCAAATCTCAGACCGCTTTTTCCGGCTAGATACTGTAAACCAAAATCAAAAGCGTATCCTGTTGCCCCGACTTCACCGATCTGTTCCGAAATGATCTTTATGCTTGTTCCAAAAAATACCTTGTCAGTCATTGCACGTGCATAGCTTAAGGTACCTATCAGATAAACAGGAGAAATTGTCTCACCTGTACCTTCAGGCAGTTCTACAGTTGTAACTTCGATCGGTGCACCGAAATCGAGGTTCCTTATCGAAACACCTATATTTCCAAATGATCCTACTTTGACAAGACCTGCAACATACTGCATTTTGATATCGGCAATGTAGGTCATATAGGAAAATATTGCTTCTCCGGTCTTGTTATTATTAATTGATGAAAGTCCTGCCGGATTCCAATACATAGATTCAATACCGGTAACACTTGCAAGATTTGAGCCCTGAAGTGAAGTTCCGATCGAACCAAGCGGGATCAACAGCTCAGGGGCTGCCATAGTACCTAATTTCGTCCTTGGGCCTGAGAGTACACCTGCTGCAATGGTGCAAAGAGCTACAAGGACTATTAGAAATTTGTTGTATTTTAGTTTCATATTTTTCTTAAACTCCTTTATTTTTTATATGACTTCCCTTTTTTATGAGGGAAGTCATAAAATTATGGTTTCTTAGAAGTCGATCCTTTCTTCAGGTGTAAATACTGCTATCTTTAACGTTTTTGTACCAACGCCGGGTGCATCAATGAGTGCTATGTAAATACCTGATGCAATTGGAATTGAACTTTGGTTATTTAAATCCCACCGCATGGTAGAATTATTGTCATTCTTCGTCAAAGTCCTGATCAAATCACCGTTTAAACTGTATAACTTCACAGTGACCTCTTTTGGCAGGTTTCTGAATGTAACAAACCTTCCTGAAGTAGATGTTTCTAAACCATTAAAACCATAATATGGATTAGGCACTACCTTAACATCCTGTAAACCTCCCCGGTCAACTGCGATCTGGTTGTTTGCAATTACCGGAGCCTTTGTATCAATATCATAAAATAACGGGTTACCTGCCGTAACTTCAGGCCTCGTAACTGTATATGGATATATTATGAACTGATCATTGACACTGAAATTCGAGCCTGATGTTTTCAGCCTTGGCGCCCAAACATACATTACATCTAT
>JANWKI010000073.1 GCA_025451455.1 Ignavibacteria bacterium | reverse complement strand
GCTGATATTGCAAAAGAAGCAAAAGTTCCGAGAACTTCCGTTTACGAGATATTAAGAAATTTTACAAAAGAAGGATTCTGCAGCGAAATTACCACCCCTACAAAGCAATTATTTGAAATTATTGATTCCGGTATTATAGAAGATAAGTTAAGTATTCAATATACAACTGAGTATAATAATAGGCTCACAAGTTTAAGAGACTGTTTTAACGAGATAAAGCCTCTTTACAAAACAAAACAGCCTGATGAATACAAGAGCGATGTTGAACTCATAAGAGGTTACAATCTGCACAGGGAATTAAAATTCCTTGACCTCGTGAAAAGATCGAACAAGGGAATAATGATAATGAACAGGTTTGTCGGAAATATCAATACTGAGCTTGACAGCGAAAGCAGAAAACTGTTCAAACGCGGGGGTTATATAAAATCATTGTATGAAAAATCTACTGATTTCAAGCTTAAGATAAATGATAAATGGCAGAATGTTAGCAAGAGCCGCCTTATAAGCCTGTGCGAAGGCTTCATCAAACAGGGAGAGGATATACGTTTTGTTAGTGAAGTACCTCAGATACTTGCTGTATTTGACGGGAGTGTAGTTTATATCAGTTTATTCGATGAGAAAATACCTGCAAAAGATTCAACAGATGTAGTAATTAAGAATAAGAGATTCGCATCATTTATAACAAGCCTTTTCAATATTTACTGGGATAAGGCAGATACACTGGAAGAATTGAAAAAAGAATTAAGCAAATAAAAAACAACCAAATTAAAATTTCCTCGGGGGGGAAAAGATCATGAAATTGTCAATTAACTTACTTATTGCAGTATTTTTTATCTTAGCAGCAGTTAAAACATCACAGTCTCAGGAAGATTATACAATTTCCGGAAAAGTCAGATATTCAGATAACAATGAAGTAGTAACTTCAGGTATGGTAAGATTAGTAGACTTAACAGGTATTACAGTAGGCACTGCAACAATTGGAAACGAGGGAGATTATATTTTAGGGCCGCACAGGTTATACGGCGATTTCGACCTTATCGGTTTCCCGAATATTGAACCTGAAATGGATTTTGTCCCGACAGGATACCCGAATCAGATTAACCCTCAACAGTTTACACATGTATTTGTAAATTCCAATCTTACAGGTATCGATATTTATGTTTTAAGAATACCGGTATACCCAAGGCCAAACCAGGAGCTTTTGAATGTAAACGGTAAAGTTCTCAATAACGGAAATGCAGTCAAAGATGCAATTGTTTACGCAAAGCAGGGTGAAGACTATTTAGGCTTTGGTGTATCAAACTCGCTAGGAGAATTTACAATTAACTCTCTGCCCCAGGGTGATTATATCCTGGTTGCTCATAAAGTAGGCAATGAATCTGATTCAAAAGAAATTGAATTAGGCGAAGGCAATATGGATAATATCGTATTGAACGTTATACCAAAAGCCGGGGTAATAGTAAATAATAACCCATTTGAGTTCAGCCTCTCACAGAATTACCCGAATCCTTTTAATCCGGGTACAGTTATCAGGTATTCCATTTCAAAAAGTGGTCCTGTTTCTCTTAAAGTGTATGATAACCTTGGCCGTGAAGTTGAAGCGCTTGTAAGCGGGAACAAAGAAGCCGGTACTTACAGTGCAGAGTTCAACGCAGCAAAACTTTCAAGCGGTATATATTTCTATAGGCTTGAATCTGCAGGCCTTGTAAGCACAAGAAAGATGATACTTGTAAAATAACTTCTGGTTATTGTATTAAATGAAGCTTAATTACTGAAAATTATGAAGCCCTGCCTGATGTAAGGCGGGGTTTTATTTTTAAAATGCTGAAATGACAAAAATTGAATATGAAGTCCCGGGTGCAGGGCATGTTACAATAAAAATCGTTGATATAATCGGAACACAGGTCAGGGTATTAAAGAATCAGCATGATAAAGCCGGGAAGTATTCCGCAGACCTTATTCACGAATCCCTGGCTCCGGGTAAATATTATTATAATATCCATTTGAACAGCCGGGATCTGGATGAAAGCGCAAAAACTGATGATGACCTGATAACATCAGGTTATTTTAAAGTTGGCGCTTGATTAAAGGTTCATTGTTTGAATTATGAATTACTGGATTTTCCCGATGTTGGTGTTTCCTGCCAGGCTCAGATGTGGTCACCAACAACTACACTAAATCCATCTATGGATTGGTCAAATCCTTCCAGAGTTTTATCCTCCATTTATCATCTGCGGTCGGGCGAGCAAGTGTCATATCCACAAACCCGTAGAAGTTAATAACGTCATTCGGGTTAAAAGTAATTGTAAGGTTAAATCCGCGTTTAACGTCAACCAGAACACTGTCACCCTCTTGAACAACAATATTATTCCAAATAAGCCTCAGGTCCTGGGTATTGGTAAATAACCCCTCAGTTGTCCTCATATCAGTTGCCCTGTCCCACGAAACATCTACTCCCAGATCGAAATCGAAGTAGGTAAACACAAAATCCGCTGCCAGAGTTTGGCCGTAAATACTGGTGTCTTTAAAAGTATATGCATATTTGAAATTCTGGAAAACTCCGTCAATTGTTTTCTGGTCTGTTATGATATTCTCGTTGGAGATCGAGTTATCAATACCCGGCGAAAAGGGATTAAAGCAGCTTATGAGCAATGTACAATTTGCAATTAACAACGAACAATAAAGCAGAGTTCTATTTCTTTTCCGGTTCAATTGCAGTTGTTTTTAAGTTTTCTGATAATGTCAGACTTTTATAGAGTATCAATAACTGAAGTTAGCCTTAAATTCACTCCATGTGAAATTTGTATCATTTTGCCTGTAATCCTCCCACTTGCGGATGAAAAAAAGATCATTATCGGATGCGAGTGTAATATATAAATTACCCCTTGCAGATTTTGGTATATTTACCTTATTATGCTGGAAAACAAAAACATAATCAGCCTGGTATGTTGCCGAGTCAGATGTTATCTGTGTAAGTCTTTCATTATCCAGAAAAAGCACAGATGATGAATTTTGGCTGGAGGAAATTATAAGGTTATCCAGATAATGTTTTTCGGCCTGGGGATTCCATGACTGGAAGATCTGTTCATATAAAAGAAGTGATCTTGCATCGGGGACATACTGAAAGTTTTGTGATGAAATGCATTTGCTGTAATTTTCAGAGTTTTTTTCAAGGATTGAAAATTCAAGATTCTGGATAACGATCTCTGCTGATGTTGGTTCAATATATGTTGAGCGGATATTCTCGGGCGGCTCAGGGTCTCTTGTATCAAATATACCGCATCCTTCTGCATAAATAATAATTACAGCGCTTAGCATTGAAAACAGTATATAAGATATTTTATTCTTTTGGTTCAATTTAAATCTAAAAAATCTAAATTTTTTGTGCGAGAATTATCAGCCGCCTGGAACTGTTCTTTCTGAATGGTTTACCTGAATAGTCACCGAATAATTTTACTACTTTAAGCCTGTTTGATCTGAAAATGCTCCTTAGTTCTCCAAGAGTGTAGAGCCGTACCATTTCGTGGAATCTTCTCAATTCCGGGTATTGTGAACCCGGTTTATTCCTGATTATCAATATGTTCTTTTTTACAAATTTACCTGTAATTTCTCTAACCTGAATAATGATATTACGGTTTCTTTTCTGAGCGTCAAATGCTGTTAGGTTTCTTCTTAAATATTCTGAATTAAGGAAATCAAAAAAGAAATAGCCGTCTTTTTTCAGGCTTCTGGAAATTCTCTTTATAACGGACCTGTTCTGGCTTTCCTCTTCAAAATACCCGAAACTGCTGAAGAGATTTACTACAATATCAAATTCATTCTTTCGGGATAGATCCCGCATATCACCGATATCAAATTTAAGATTCTTCTTAAATCTCCGGTATTCTGAGCGCAGCTTTTTTTTAGCCTCACCTATCAGGTAAGGCGAAAGGTCAATTCCAAGCACGTCATAACCTTTTTCTGCGAAGAACACGCTGTGCCTGCCGTTGCCGCAGGCAAGATCCAGTAATTTAGAACCTTTTGGAAGTTTAATAGTCCGGTTTATAAGAGTTACAATTTTCTTAGCATCAGTACTGTTCCTGTGGTCGTATAATTCAAGGTAATCAGCGGTATTAAACCATTTTTTATACCAGTTATCTCTCATTTACAGGCATTTTACAGGGTTATTCTTCCTTCAATCGCTTTTGCAATTGTTATTTCGTCAGCAAACTCAATATCGGTTCCAACGGGTATTCCTCTTGCAATTCTTGAGATCTTGATATTGAGAGGCTTAATCAGTTTACTAAGGTAAGTAATTGTATATTCTCCTTCAACACTTGGATTAAGCGCAAGTATAATTTCTTCGATATTACCCCCGAGCCTCATCAATAATTCCTTGACTTTAATATCCTCCGGACCTATTCCGTCAAGAGGCGATATTATGCCATGCAATACATGGTACATACCGCGGAATTCGTTGGTCTTTTCAATTGCAAACACATCTCCCGGTTCTTCAACAATGCACAAAGAAGTTTTATTCCTTTTTTCTGACCTGCAAATTGAACACGGATCTTCTTCTGTAATATTGCAGCAAATACTGCAAAGCCTTATCTTATCTTTTAACTGCAAAAGGGAGTTTGAAAGCGATATTACATCTTCGGCAGGTGATTTAGCAAGGAACATAGCTATCCTGTGAGCAGTCTTTCTGCCGATACTTGGCAGCCGGGCAAGCTCTTCTGCTACTTTCTCCAGTGTTTCTGATGTTTGCATTTATCCGGTTTTCATAAAATTACATGCCCGTTAGATTAAGCCCGGGAATATTAGGCAGCATACCCGAGGTTGCTTTCTGCATTTCTTCCTGTGCCATTTTTTGTGCGGAATCTATCGCTTTGTTGACCGCGGCTACAAGAAGGTCTTCAAGCATCTCCTGATCATCGGGATTGATAACTTCTTTTTCAATTTTTATTCCGGTCAGCTGCAGCTTTCCGTTCATAGTAACCTTTACCATTCCTCCGCCTGATTCTGCCTGAATAAACTTGTTTTCAAGTTCATTTTGTACTTCCTGCATTTTTTCCTGCATTTTCTGAACCTGTTCAAGCATTCCCTTCATCGGGTTTAGTTTCATTCTTGTATGCTCCTTATACGCAATAATTGATTTCAGTTTATAAGGCAAATATAATTATATGCAGGGTAAGTAGAAATGTAAGAAATGCAGTTAGATTAATTATCTGATTTTCATGATCCTGTCAGTTATATCCCTGTTTATAGAAAGGATTGCTTTTTTCCCTCCGTAATCTATAACCGAAGCATTTATTTCGATAAGCATTTCTGTCAGATCTTTTTTGTAATGTACGATCTGGAAATTATGGTAATAGCCTTTCTCAAGCGTCGACCTGATATTCTCTTCACCCTGAGGCTTATTTTTGGAAATGCTCTTTAAGGAGATAGCAAGGAATTCCTCACGTGTAAAGCCGTACAGATCGCAGGCGCGCCTGTTAACATCCAGCACTCTTTCGTTTTCGGGCAGGAATATCACGATAGCGTCATGTGCCTGTTCAAAGAGCATCCTGTAGTATTCTTCCGAGTGTTTAAGCGCTTCATCCATTTTGATAAGCTCATCAACTTTTTTGTAAAGTTTCCGGTTAATCTGAGAGATCTCTTCGGTTCTTTCTCTTACTATCAATTCAAGCTCCTCCCTGGAAATCTCCTGGTTCTCAGCTTCAAAAGAACCTGCAGCTTTTTTCCTTAGGGTAACAAAAACCGCAATGAAAATAATACAGCTGATAAGAATTCCGCCAAGCATAGTATAAGAAGAAAAGGCATAACTGTTCTCCGCAGTTTCCATATTCTGGTCCAGCTGCTTCTGTTCTTCCAGCTTTATTTTTTCGATGGAATTCTTTATCTCGATCTGCGTTATCTTCGATCTGTCATTGATATTCTTATGAAGTTTGGGATCATTGCCCTTGGATCTTTGGAGTTCAATACCGTCTTTGAGATTCAAAAAGAATTCGGAAACAAGTGATTTCAGGGTGTCTGTCATCGCAAGTCTCTTTGGAAATTCACTGTATTTATATTTCAGGTTTATGAAAAGTGAATCTGACTGGCGGTAAGCTGAATTGAATGAAGATACTAATTGTTCATCTTTTGAAAGAAGGTAAGCCCGTCTATAGATACCTGCCTCAGACACAATTGTCTCAATTTTTTCCAATATTGCCATCCTTTCAAATGACTTTGAAATGAAATCATGGTCATGGGTCTGATCTTTTGTATTCATGTAAGTCAGCAGTGATACCGAAATTAATACTATAACTCCGAGTACAAAAAGGATTGTTAACGATTCTTTATTGAATATTGACTTTATCAATTTTGGAAAATTTAAATTTCAAAAAGGTTTTCAATGCCGATCTTCAAATGCTCTTCAGTGTAAAATGGTTCGCCGTATTTAACACCAATTTTGAACCCATAAAACTCAGCACGTGATTCTATGAATTTCATAAATTTTTTATCACTTATAAAAGTTTGCGGACCCGTAATATCCGGGTTGTAAAACTGGGTTTGATAACATGAAATTGCTCTCATCTTTATGAAGAACGCATCACTTATATCAACTATCATATTAGGGGAAAATTCATATGTCTGCATATAATAAAAACTTCTCCCCGGCCTGTATGCTTTTAGGCCCGGAGTTTTTATTTTAGAAAGCCCCGAATAAAACGCCGATTCCTTAACCAGTTCGTGTGTATGAAAATGGTCCGGGTGCCTGTCATGAAAATGAGGCAGGAAAATTATATCGGGCTTATATTTGCGGATTACAGAAATTACTTTAAGTCTGTTCTTTAATGTATTCTCAATATTCCCGTCGGGAATCTTCAGGTTCTCACGAACTGAAATACCGAGGATTTTTCCGGCATTTATTGATTCTTTCTTCCGGATTGAAACAGAGCCCCTGGTTCCTAGTTCACCAAGTGTAAGATCTACAATGCCTGTTTTTTTACCGGTTTTTGATAATTTATATATTGTTCCGCCTGCACACAGTTCTGCATCATCGGGATGCGCGGCAAAAAATAAAGCATCTAGTTTCAAGTTATATACAGTTAGTTTCTGGCCACAAATTAATAAATACATTTTTCTTCTAAAAGGCATTATTTCGAAACGAAATAGGGGAATTCAAGGTTATCATAATAGTAAAATTGATAAATTGTTTTTGCAGAAAAGTAATGTTAAATTGCTAAAATTAACTAAATCTAAATGAAAAAACTATATCTGATCCTCTTTCTGTTGCCGGTTATTATTATGGCTCAAACAGGGCCAAAGCTTGAAATAGAAGGCGGCGAGACCATAAATACCGGTAACCATATGCGGGGCAAAGAGGTTAATTATGAGATCCAGTTCAAAAATACCGGTGATGCCGATCTTGCAATCAGCGGAGTATCCACTTCATGCGGCTGCTCAACTGCTTTGGCCTCCAGCAATCTGGTTAAACCCGGTGAAAGCGGTTCGGTTAAATTCACTTTCAATGGTAATGGTTTTGGCAATGTTACAAAATCCGTTACAATTAATACCAATGAAACCCCGACTGCTTTTCATACTGTTCAGCTTAGTATGAATATGGTTGAGCCAATTACTTTGAACCCTCAATCAATTATGACAGAGGGAAAAGTTGGAGAAGAACTTAAGCAGACAGCTACAATAGTAAACTCACTTGATAAAGAGGTCAGTTTGCTGGAATTAACTTCCAATACTCCTGTAATTAAAATTGTTTCCGATAAAATGGTTCTTAACCCGGGCGAAACAGCAACACTCGGTATTTCAATTATGATATATGAAGAATCAGCGATCAATGCAGCAATAATTATTAAAACAACCGAAGGTGAATTACAGATACCCGTACTGGTTGATGTAAAAACAAATTAACTGAAAAACTGAAGGATCATTGAGCAAAACTACCTTAATACAGGCAGGCTGGATCTTATTATTAACATTGATTGCCGGAATTTTTTTCAACCTCTCCAATCCCAACAGGATACAGTTCATTGGCGATGAAAAGACAGTCGATTTCTCAACAAGCGATAGTCTTCTGAATGCATTACGGGTGCAGGACTCCATCCTGAAAGCAGCAGATTCACTCAAATTAAATTCCGATAGAAGGAACGACTCTCTTGAATTTTTGAACGAACAAAGGGTAAAAGACTCCACGGCAAACGCTAATAAACTTGACTCGATAAAACATGTTCAGGATTCCTTAAAAGCAGTTAAGCAAAAAACGGAAGATTCACTTAAGAATCTGCAAAACCAGCTTACCGAGATTTCAAAACCGGTTGATATTAAACTGGATTTTGCAAAAGCGCTCTTTGATAAGAAATATAAATTTATTGATGCAAGGGATATTGCTGATTATGATGCAGGCCATATTCAGGACGCAATAAACATTCCTTACCATGAGTTTGATAAATACAAAGACCGGTTAAGCTCTTTGCCAAAAGACCAGGTTTACGTTACATACTGCAGTTCGGCTTGTGATGTCAGCATTGATATGGCATACGCTATGGCAAAAATGGGTTTTATAAAACTTTATATATTCCGTGGCGGATGGGATGAATGGAAAAATGCCGGATTTCCTGCAAACTAAGAGAATAAGTTCTGAAAAATGAAAAAAGTTTTTGAAAATAAATATTTTGTAATTGCCTCGAGGATATTTCTGGGTGGATTATTTATGTATGCCAGTTTTGATAAAATGGCTAACCCTCAGGCATTTGCCGATATAATAAATAATTACCGGATGCTGCCTGTGCAGTTTGTTAACCCTCTTGCAATATTTTTACCGTGGCTTGAATTTATTACAGGATTGTTCCTTATCGCCGGAAAATGGGTTAAAAGTTCATTGTTATTATATTCAACATTTTTGCTTATATTTATAATAGGGCTTTCGCAGGCCCTTATACGGGGACTGGATATATCGTGCGGTTGTTTCAGTGTCCATCCGTCCACGACTTCTGAAGTATGGCTTAGAATAGTTGAAGATATGTTCCTGTTATTTATAAGCGTAAACCTGTTTAAATATTTACCTGAAGATAAATTAAAGACTGAAAATTCCATTAATATAACATAAATTAATATGAGTACAAATAAAACCGGCAAAATCCTTTTTTTGATAGCGGGACTGCTTATGGTAGGTGCTTTTTCTGCTTTTCTGGTAAACAAGAATTTACACGATCCTAAATTTACATCTCCGGTAATAACATTCACACAGGAAAAGATTTCTTTTGGTGATGTTCCGCAGGGCCCTGAAGTAAACGGGGAATTTGAGTTCAAAAATACAGGCGAAGGAGTGCTCATAATTAAAAAAGTAACCCCGGCTTGCGGCTGTACCGGTGTTATTGCAGACGAAAAGAAGGAATTCCAGCCCGGTGAAACCGGAAAGATAAAATTTACCTTTCATACTGAAGGCAGAACAGGGGTTAATGAAAAGACTATTACAGTGGAAAGCAACGATATCGGTCACCCGACTAAAGTTGTATCTTTCGTCTGTAATATCGGTGCACCAGTTAAATAATGAAAATTGGCTGTCTACAGTTCAAACCTGAGTTATTCAATGTTCAAAAGAACATAAACAGGATAAAAGAACTGACTGCCGGTAAAGAATTTGATCTTTTAGTTATGCCCGAGCTTGCAAACTCGGGCTATTTATTTTCCTCAATTGATGAGCTTGAAAGCTCTGCAGAAGAAATTCCCGGCGGTGAGTTTTCAAAAGCTCTTTCTGAAACGGCAAAAGCACATGATGCATACATTGTTTCAGGGATCTGTGAAAGATCTGCGGGCAGGTATTTTAACTCTGCAGTGCTTGTATCTCCAAATGGCACTATCAAAACGTACAGAAAAACCCACTTATTTCTGGAAGAAAAAAAATGGTTCTCCCCGGGTGATACCGGATTGAATGTATTTGAAATAAGCAGCAAAAAATTTGGTAATGTAACTATCGGAATTATGATCTGCTTTGACTGGATATTTCCTGAGTCTGCCAGGACGCTTGCTTTAAAAGGAGCTCAAATAATCTGCCACCCATCAAACCTGGTCCTTCAATACTGCCAGAGGGCAATGTTTACCCGCGCTATTGAAAATAGGGTATTCACAATAACTGCCAACAGAACAGGCAGTGAAGTAAACGGCGGAAAAGAACTTAGATTTACGGGTGAAAGTGTAATAGTCGATCCAAAAGGTAATTATCTGCACAGGGCACCGGAAAGTAATGATGAATGTTTTATTATTGATATTGACCCCTCAGAAGCTCTTGATAAGAACGTTACGGGTATGAATAATATTTTCGAAGACAGACGGGTAGAATTGTACAATAAATGATAACCTAAAACGGTAACTGTTAATTCTAATTCCTTCTCCAATCGATAATACTTCCTTCTTTGATCCTGAATTTATCGGTAAAACCTGAATTTACCTCAATAACATATAACGAAGGTTTATCTGAAGGAAGGCTGCTTTCGGAAAAAGGTGTTGTGTTTTTGTGTATTTTTACCACCTGCTTTTTCGCATTTACAAAGATTATATCCAGCGGCAAAACGGTATTTTTCATATAAAAACTCTGTTCTTCTTCTTTCGGGAAGATAAAGAGCATTCCTTCGTCTTCTTTCATTCCTTCCCTGTACATTAAACCAAGATGCCTTGCATCGTCATTATCTGCTATTTCAACATCTATTTTCTTTATCAGTGTTTTCAGTGAGTCCTGAAAATATACTTCACCCTGCTTTTTGAACGCAGTAAGCTTGGTTTCTTTCTGATCTGAGGTATCTATCTTTATATCCTCAGGCTGCTTCTGGCAGGATGCTATTAATAAGGGCAGAATGAAAAATAAAATGAGCATTTTGTTTATCATGATTGTGTTTTATTTTTTGCTGATAACAACAGCTGCTGTAAACCATACATTGCAGTTGGTACCATAACTATTGACATTTGAATTTGATAACGCGGTATATTGAAAAATAATACCACAAGAGCTGTAGAAAATAACAAATACAGTATTAAAATCTTAATATTTTCTCTTACAGGCTGTATTTTCATCGATTTATACAACCCGATAAGGAAAAATAATAAAGTTGGCAGCCAAACTGCAATGTATACCGGGTTCTTTGCAGTATCCCTGTAAAGATCCAAAACCCATAAGCTGAATACTTTCTTTATAGATTCAGCAGCATCATCTTTTGGATGATGTGTAATATATTCAAAAGCATGCTCAAAAGAAATTTTTGATTTATTTATTTCGAATGTAGAATCTTCCTTTAATTGTGATACTGATTTTAAGTACGCGACTGTCGAGTGGTCATCACCGTGCCCGGTGTAAAAATTATAGCCCATACTTGTGCTTACAGGTACAATTGTACCAAATGTGTAATAATTCCGAATAGTCCATGGTAAAATTAAAAGGACCGGTATTAACAGTACCAGAAGACCACGGATCATTTGCCGTTTCAGGAAAAATAATATGCTTATGATTGCTGAAAACCCCAGCATTTCCGACCGGAAGTAAAGAAATACACCAAGCACAATTCCAAGCAATAGTACGTCCTTATATCTTCTCAGAGTTCTCTGAGCCGTTACAATTTCAAAATACCTGAAGCTGTTTATGACTGTGATAAACAAAAGTAACAGCAGTACATGGTAAATGATCAATGAATTATAAGTCAGAGATGAATATATAAAGACAGGTGATAACGAGATATATAATGCCGAGTATATCCCGACCTGTGAAGAATAAAATTCTTTAGACAATTTGTAAACAAGTAAAACAGATATGCCCGAAAGTATTGAATTCAGCAGCAGAATTAAGAAATATGAGACATGGTTATCGCCGAAAATTATGAAAAAGAAATAATAAAGGTAGGGAAGACCCGGCGGCATAAAAGCCGAGGGAACCGGTATTGTATTTGCCATAAATACAAATCCTTTGCCGTCAAGAAGAGACCTTGCGATCTGACCAAATTCCCACATCTCCGGATTATTCAATTCTGCAAATATTAACACCGATATAACTCTTATGATAACGGCAATGGCTGAAATTAACAGAACTATTTTTACCGGTTGCTTATATTTCAATTTTCAAGCCTGTTTATTTCATCCCTTAACTCGCCGGCACGCTCAAACTCAAGGTCCTTTGCGGCTTCTATCATTTGTTTCCTCAGCTGATTGATAAGATCTCTCCGCTCTTCGGGATTATTCCTTTCCCTGACCGGCTCTGTGAGTATTGATAAGCTTGTCTTATGCTGATCGCTTTTCTTTTTTCCCTTTCTCGCGTCACTCTTTGTTTTTGAATCTGCTATGACAGTAGAGCTCATTATCTCTTCAAGAGTCTTTAAAACCGTTTTGGGGTTGATGTTATGCTTTTTGTTATACTCCTCCTGTATTATTCTTCTGCGCATTGTTTCCTTTATCACCTTATCCATCGAGTGTGTAATCTTATCGGCATACAAAATAACAAGCCCGTTAACATTTCGCGCTGTTCTGCCTGCTGTCTGCATAAGTGATTTCTCCGATCTCAGGAATCCCTCTTTATCCGCATCAATAATTGCAACAAGCGATACTTCCGGAAGGTCCAGCCCTTCCCTCAGAAGATTTACACCAACAAGTACATCGAACCTCCCTAATCTCAGGTCCCTCAAGATATCAACTCTATCGAGTGTCTCAACTTCCGAGTGCATGTATCGCACCTTTACTCCAATGCCCATCAGGTAATCTGTCAGGTCTTCGCTCATTCTTTTGGTAAGTGTCGTAACAAGCGTTCTTTCATTTTTTTCAGCCCGTATCCTTATCTCGTTAATCAGGTCATCTATCTGTGTCTTGGTTGGCCTGACTTCTATTGAGGGATCAAGAAGCCCTGTAGGCCTGATGATCTGTTCTACGTATACTCCGCCGCTTTTCTGCAGTTCGTACTCACTTGGTGTTGCGCTAATAAATACTACCTGGTTTACCATGCTTTCCCATTCGGAAAACTTCATCGGCCTGTTATCCAGAGCAGAAGGAAGCCGGAAGCCGTAATCTATCAATGTCTGTTTCCTTGACCTGTCGCCGTTATACATTCCGTTTATCTGAGGGACTGATACATGAGATTCATCAACTATCAGCAAATAATCTTTAGGGAAGTAATCAAACAGGCATGATGGCCTTGAATTGGGCTCGCGCTGATCCATGTGCCTTGAATAATTTTCAATTCCGGTGCAGTAACCCACCTCCTGTATCATCTCCAGGTCAAAGTTCGTTCTTTGTTCAAGCCTCATTGCTTCTACAAGTTTGCCCTCAGTCTGTAATTCAATTACGCGTTCATTCAGCTCTTTCCTGATATCCCGCATTGCCTTTTCCTGCCTCTCAGGAGAAGTAACAAAATATTTTGCCGGGTAAATTGAGACTTTTTCGTCAGTACCTGTTATTTCCCCCGAACCCTTATCAAAATACATAATGTTCTCTATCTCATCGTCAAATAGCTCTATCCTGATGGCAGTATCATCTTCGTATGCCGGAATAATATCTATAACATCACCGCGGACCCTGAAAACACCTCTTTTGAATTCGAAATCATTGCGTACATAATGTATGTTGATAAGCTTATTCAATAATTCTTTTCTTGCGACCTTTTCGCCCCTTGTCAGAACGATTACCTGGTCAGCATATTCCTGCGGTGCACCGATACCATAAATGCATGATACCGAAGCAATAATAATTACATCTTCCCTGGCTTCAAGAAGGGCAGTAGTTGCCCTCAGCCTCAGTCTGTCTATTTCTTCATTAATGGCAAGATCTTTTGCAATGTATGTATCAGAGCTTGGCAGGTAAGATTCCGGCTGGTAATAATCGTAATAACTGATAAAGAATTCAACTTTATTTTTCGGGAAAAAGTTTTTGAATTCACCGTAAAGCTGGGCAGCCAGGGTTTTATTGTGGCTCATAATCAGAGTAGGTTTACCGATATTCTTTATGACATTGGATATAGTGTAAGTTTTACCTGAACCTGTTACTCCAAGCAGGGTCTGGTATTTATCACCCCTTAAAACTCCTTCAGTAAGCTCCTTAATGGCTTTTGGCTGGTCGCCTGAGGGCTTGTATTCTGATTCTAATATAAATTTTGCCAATTCTTGTATATTCTGTAATTTAATTGCTGTATGATGAAGGGATGATAAGCATTTTATAGATCAGTTTTTAATTTCCCGGTAATTACTTAAAGCAGTATCATTTACGGCTGAAACCTGCAAGCGTGATACAAACATCGTTTTGGGCATATCTCACTTCTGTCGGATTGCCTGAAAAGCCGTTCATTACAATATAGAACATCAATATTTCACTGTCTTTATCAATCACGTATCCTGTTAACGCGCTGACACCGTTTATGGTTCCGGTTTTGCCATATACATTCCCCTCAGCTTCTGTGCCTATCATCCTGTTCTTAAGGGTGCCGTCTTTTCCCGCAACAGAAAGGGAATTCATATAATAATCAAAAGTAAACCGGTCATCGTACATGTGTTTCAGGACTTTCATGTAAAGCTCAGCATTGACTTTGTTATACCTCGTCAAACCTGAACCTTCGAGAATTTCATATGAATACCTGTCAACACCAAGCTCTGTAAGGAAATCAATTATTACTGCCTGCCCGTCTTCAAGAGAAGCGGGGGTTGAATGGAACTTTGCTCCGAGGAGCTTGAACATTGTTATTGCCGAATGATTATCGCTTTCCTTAAGCATATATGCAATTACATCATAAATTGCATGGCTTATCTGTGCTACTTCTTTTGCCCCGCTCGGAGTGATGCCGCCAATTACCGCTCCGGGTGCCGTTACTCCCGCATATGATAATAAAGAGGAGAGCAAATTTCCGGCGCTTATAGCGCTTCCGCTTTTATCCAGGCAAAGAGCAGTAACATAAGGCCAGTATGAAGGGCCGGTATCCCCTTTATAAACACCCGAGAGTGATTTATAGTTATTATCAAAATAAGATTCATCTGCGACGATATTGCCGGTTATCTCTTTTATTCCTTTTTTAATGATATCATCAGCTAGTTTCTGTATATCACCAGAATTAAGATCAGGGTCGCCGAAACCCTTAAGGTACAAATTGCCGTTTATTATTCCGTCTTTAATATCGCTGTCATCAGTATATACAATGGTAGGGATATTATAATTAGCTCCCAGTTTGGAGTAAGATGCGGCTGCTATTATTGCCTTGGTAATTGAAGCCGGTATCATTTCTTCCCCGGGGTCAAGTTCGTACAAAGTATGATTGTAATCGGCATGCATAACTTTACATGAAACCCTTATGCCTGCGTTTTTTACAGTAAGGCATATAGAATCAAGTTTAGCCTGCAGCTCCGCAACTTTTTCTTCCGGAAAGCGGTTTTGCCCGAGTGATACATGGCAAATGAAAAGAAGAAGAAAGAACTTTAATACTTTTATTCTCATGATCTGTAAATTATTCCGGTTCGTATATGAACTTTTACTCACTTAATTACTTTCTTGGATTCATTCCAGATAGCATCCATTTCTGCAAGGTCAGATTCAGTTACTTTTTTGCCCCGTGTACGCAGCTCATCTTCAATATAATTAAAACGCTTAATGAATTTTTCAATTGTAAGCCTTAGTGCATTTTCGGGGTTGATCTCAAAGAACCTGGCATAGTTAACTATTGCAAAGAGTATATCACCAAGCTCATTTTCAAGCCTTGACCTTACTTCGTCACTTAACTTGCCATCCGGGTTTTTGTTAGACTCAGCCTCAGCCTTAAATTCCTGAAGCTCTTCATCAATTTTTTTAAATGCGTCAACGCTGTTATCCCAGTCAAACCCTACTTTTGATGATTTCTCCTGTATCCTGTATGCCCTTGTGAGCGATGGCAGATTTTTCGGCACTCCTTCTAAAACTGATTTCCTTCCTGCCTCGCCAAGCTTGATGTGCTCCCAGTTCCTCAGGACTTCCTTCGTACCGCTTACTTCAGTATCGCCGTAAACGTGGGGATGGCGGGAAATAAGCTTATGATTTATCGCCGTCAGAATATCCTTCATATCAAAATTTCCGTTGCCTTCAGCTATTACAGCATTAAAGGCTACATGAAGAAGCAGATCGCCCAGCTCTTTTTTCAGCTCGGTGTAATTCTTTTCATCAATTGCTTCGAGGGCTTCATAGGTTTCCTCAAGCAGCAGGTGGCGAATCGAGTCATGGGTCTGCTCTCTATCCCACGGGCACTCATTCCTGAGCTTTTTGACGATGCTCATGAAATCGTCAAATTCGCTTACGGGGTTTTCAGGCTTTAACTTATGAATATTATCGATTTTTGTGTTTTCCATTTCCATTAAACCGCAAATTTAAGGATTTATTATTGTACTTTAAATACAATTTTAAAGTTAAGAATAATTGTGTAATGGGGTATTTTATTGAGCAGCAAGATTCAGCTTGAGTTTTAAAGCTCAACCTAAAGGTTGAGACTACACTCTAAAATTATTTCTGGGTCTTTTGTAGTAATATAAAAGCCCGAATTGCTTCGGGCTTTGGAAAATCCAATGAATCTGATTTAAGTATTTATGGAGTATGTGTGTATAATTTTCTGTCAAATCCAGGCTGTGGCAAAACAGGTGTTCCGCCTATAAAAAAACTGAAAGGATTTAGCTTAAGTTCAACTATTCCTGTTGGTGCTGCATAGCCGAGATAATAGTCCAATACGATTGAAGCAGTAATTCCTCCGGTACCGGAAATTGTGGCTGTCATACTGATTTTGTAACAGGGTATCGTTTGAGGGGGTGTGCCTGTCGTAGTTATTGTTGTACTGTCTGCAATTACGCCATTTAAAGGTCCGGTGAATGTCACGTTTCCTAAACCCGGAACGACTGCTGTGAAGTTAATATCACCTATGAAATATGAAGAACCTCTTATTGCATCAAAATCTCCAACAAGATCCCATGATCCTGGCTGCGTAATATTTATCAGCTGCCTTATTCCATATTGGTAAAATTTCCCTGATGCCTGGTCATACCTGAACCAGTATGGCGGTTCGGGAGTTGTCTGTTGTGTTACTGTATCATATGTAATACCTGTAACCGGGTAACAAAGTTCTCCCTGGTAAGTAGTCTGTGCCTGTATTATACTGGTCGAACTATTCCTTTTCCTGATCGAGCCGCTGCCTCCCGCAAGCAATGAATCATTAGAATATTTAAATTGCTGGTTCGGTGCGAATGTCAGGTTTGGATGCCAGCCGTTTGTAGCAGCAGGGCCTGTACTGTCATCACCGCATCCGATATAAAATATGGATGCTAGAATGATGAAAAATAAAGATGCAAATTTAATTTTTTTCATAATTTTTGTATTTATTTTTTAAGCATTTTTAAAATTTAACTGTACAAATATAATATATAATGTTAAAACATGATCTTGCTCGAAATTGCAACAGAGAACCTTCTATCCATAAATAACTGATTAACGCCATGGGTTCCGATATCGACTGAAAAATTTCTGGTTTTAACTCCGGCACCAAGTGATACATAAAAATCGCCGGGTCCGCCGATAGAAACACCTGATCTTACCGGCAGATAGGGAAGAATAAAATACTCTCCGCCGAGTGCAAACACATTTTCATCAGTATTCCCGGGCAGGTTATTTTTACCCTTTGACCAGTTGAATTCTACCATGAATTTTTGAGTAGGCTGATACATCAACCCGATGCGGTATTTAGTCGGCATATCCGAGGTAAAAGAGTTGATAGTATCCTGCGTATGGTATCCCCCCAGATCATCAACCATTGCATTATATGTCGGGTCAGTACCTGTAATGAAAAAATCATAGTATGCCAGAGAATCCGTATCATCATTGGTAATAGTATTGTAATCCCATGTTATCTGCCCCAGATCCATCACGCTTGCGGCAAATCTCCAGTTTTCGCTTATCTGCATTGCAATGCCAACATCTATACTGTAACCGGTGCCGGCAGGCTTCGGGAAAAGGTTGAAATGCGATTCGGCTCCGTCTTTGTAATCCTGAAAGAAATCCGTTAATGAAGAACGTGTATGAAAATCCTGCTTCCCTTTAATACTATCAGCATGATTTACGCCTCCGATGTTTTCGATGCCATAGGTATTAATGCTGAGTTTTGATTCGTATGTTGTAACATTCCCGAATCCGTGAACCAGCCCGCCTGATATACCGAATGAAAAACTCCTGATACCTTTTTTGTTCTTAAAATTGAACTGTTTTGCATACCCTATATTATATTTCCTTATCCACCATGCTATCGCTTCTGACTGGTTTAGCCTGACATTTGTGAGGTCATATTTATTACCGTAAGTAGTATATACAAAATCGAGCGGAAGGTATTCATCACGGCTGTTAACGTTTGTGTTCAGACCAACTTTATCCGAAATAGAGACATTGATGGCGCCGAACTTTGGATTTTTATAATTTACAGAAAGCCAGTTGAATTCGAAATCATAATTTACATCGGTCTTTTCACCGGGCAGAATATTAGTTCTGAAATTAAAAACTTCCTGCAGGTTTGTAAACAGGTTTACAAATGTGTATCTGTCAATTGAAAGATAGCTCAGGTAATTATTGTAAAATTCGATAGATGAATCAGAGCCATAACCCCCTCCGGTTGAAAATGCAGAAATTTCCCATTTCGGACCCGGCACATAAATAGTTTTTTTCTTGTTGAGCTTCAGGTCTTTGACTACCTTGAGCTCGAAGTTGTTATAATCATAATTAGCGGGGTTTATACCATAGGCATCATTCCCAAATGAGGAAACAGTTGTTGCAAATGCCATGGCGTTTGATCTTGCATTATCCCTGTCACCGGAATAAATACTTACAGTAAAGAGGCATAGAATACAGAAAGTTAATAATGAATATTTAGCCAATTCAGTTAGTTTTTTCCATTAATTATTTTTTTAACATAATGAAATATATACGGATAATCAATTTTCTAATATAGCGTAAAAAGGGTAGATTATCTCTCTATTTTGCTTTCCATTTGCCAATTTAGTAATAATTATTGAATAATATGTAAATTTTCAATTTTTTATATTTACGGAACTAAAATCCGTAATATTTGCAAGAACTCAACTCAGAGGATAATTCAAGCCCTAATAAGCCGGCAGGAAGCTTTTTAAGGGGTTTAAACCCCTTTGCTTACGTAATTATCGTGCTGGCAATAATTTTCCTCATGTACCAGTTAATCGGGGGAGCTCTGGCAATTGCTTCCGGTGACCTTGATATTAATAATCCCAATGTTAAATTAACCAGGATAATTCTTTCTTTCGGGCAGTTCATGTTCATACTGGCGCCAACTATATTCTTTGCACGCCTGCAGAGCCATGACTTGAAGTCAGTTTTCAGATTAAAAGCGCCGAAACCATCATTATTATTACTGGCAATAACCGGAATAGTATTAATACAGCCTTTCCTGCAGGGATACATGTACTTCCAGGAGCAGTTAATAAATTCAGTACCGTTCATTAAGGATGTGCTGCAGCCGGTTAAGGAAATATTCGATACTTTGGAATCAAGCACCATGAAAATAGTACAGGCACATTCACTTATTGAATTCTTTGTTGTCGTATTTGTTATATGCATAACTCCGGCAATTTGTGAAGAGGCACTATTCCGCGGATTTGCATTAACCAACCTCGGGAAAACTGCAAAACCTGCTGTTGCAATCTTCTTAACGGGTTTTCTCTTTGCATTCTATCATTTCCAGCCCTTCAGTCTTATTCCGCTCATAGTACTGGGATGGTATCTTGGTTTTATAGTATTTTATGCCAATTCTATCTGGGTGGGTATTATATGCCATTTTCTGAATAATTTTTTTGCATCTTATTTTTTGTATGTATACGGTAAAGAAGATTTCGAAACTCCGCACCTGGCCGGAGATGAGCTGACAGATACTATTGTAGCCGCAGTTCTATCGGTGGTATTGTTTGCTGCAACGGTAATTTTATATTACAGGTTAAGAGTAAAAGAAAATACGGAGACACAAACGGCTTGAATAATACGGCAGTCAGAATAATAGTCGGTGCGATCGGGATACCGCTTATCATAGCCTCTGCGATAATAGGCAACACTACATTCCTTGTATTTTGCGTGATACTTGCTTTTTTCTGCATGAACGAATTTTATAATTTATTCGAAGCTCCCGTCAGGCCTCCCTCAACGCTTACCCGGTGGTTTGGGGGAATATCACTTCACAAAACTGTCTTTCTGCTGATAAGCACAGTTATTGTTGTATGCTTTTATTTCGAAAAATTTAATTTTGTCCTTATACTGTATTTTGTGATGTTCACATTCTTAATACTTGTCGAAGTATTCAAAACCGATAAGCATTTTGAAGCTATCGGCACCTGGCTGTTATCTGTTCTGTATATTTCTACTCCGTTCGGGTTATTGGGGCTTATGGCTTCATCAAAATTCATGACACTCTTCGAAGGAAATTATGCAATAATCTGCCTGGTACTTGTTTGGGTGAGCGATACTTTTGCTTTCTTCGGAGGTAAACTGCTGGGCAGGCATAAGCTGGCAGAACGGATAAGCCCCAAGAAGACTTGGGAGGGCTCTTTTATAGGTTTTCTGTTTACGCTTATTACCGGATTTATTATCTGGCAGTTTTTTTATCATGACCTTTCCTTATTACACTGGCTTTCTATCTCAATAATTGTCGGGTTGTTTGCACAGATTGGTGACCTGTTCGAATCAAATTTAAAGCGCAGTGTAAAGGTTAAAGATTCCTCAAATCTCATTCCGGGCCATGGGGGAGCGCTGGATAGATTTGACAGTATTTTGTTTGCAGTGCCTGCTTTATATATTTTCCTCTATCTGAAAAGTACGCTTTAGTTTGAGTTCAGGCATTCTTTTTCAATTTAATAAGACTTTCAAAATCAGTATTTTTGTAAAATAATTAACTCAAAACTGTGCATTTATTACTCAGGAATTGTCATGTAATTTCGCCTGCAGAAAATATTAACGGCAGGTTCGATATATTGATAGTCAACGGCGTTATTAACCATATGGGAGTTACGTGGCAGCATGTAAGGGAGGTTTACCAGTACGACCTCGCAGGGAAAATAGTTGTACCCGGGCTCTTTGATATGCATGTTCATTTCCGCGAACCCGGGCAGATGCACAAGGAAGATATTGATACAGGAGCGCTTGCAGCGGCTTATGGGGGATTCACCGGAGTACTTACAATGCCCAATACAAATCCTCCTGTTGATAATATTGAAGTGTTCAGGTCAAATGAAAAACGGGCAAACGGTAATATCGTAAATGTTTACCAGTCAGCCTGTGCAACCATCGGCAGAAAAGGCGAGACACTTACTGATATAGAAAGCCTTATTGCCTCAGGTGCGCTTGCAATTACCGATGACGGAAGCCCTATAGCAGATGATATGATAATGAAAGAAGTTCTTGCAAGGACATCAGGATCCGGCAAGCCAGTCGTCCAGCATTGCGAAGTGATGAAAATAACAGACGGCGGTATCATAAACGAAGGTGAAGTTTCAAGGTCACTTGGTGTTAAGGGTATTCCCGCATCCTCTGAATAT
Organism: Ignavibacteria bacterium; assembly: GCA_025451455.1. GTDB lineage: Bacteria > Bacteroidota > Ignavibacteria > Tepidaquicellales > OLB5 > OLB5. Next base: position 239 of record JANWKI010000073.1, on the reverse strand, counting down.
AAAATAATAGAGCGTGATATTGCATTAACCTCACAGGTTGAAGGCTCTCACTATCACATTCAGCACATCAGCACGAAAGAAGCTGTTAATCTTGTCAGAAATGCAAAGGCTGAAGGTCTTAATGTAACTGCAGAAGCCTGTCCCCATCATTTTATTTTGAATGACAGGGCAATTTCAGATCACGGTACAAATGCTAAAATGAATCCTCCGCTCAGGTCACAAAAAGATGTAGAAGAAGT
>JANWKI010000072.1 GCA_025451455.1 Ignavibacteria bacterium | reverse complement strand
TGTAGACTTTCTGCGCAAAGGAACCGTTTGTGAAATTAAAGAAAACAGCAAGAGCGGTTAATAAGAATAACTTTTTCATAAAGAATCTCCGTTATACTTCAATAATTTCGTTTGTGTGTTTGATATCCTTAATGCGGTTGTTCTTATCCATAAGAATAAGTGTAGGCTTAAAATCCTTAAGTTCTTCTTCGCTGTACTCGGCATAAGTAATAATAATGATCTCATCGCCAACAGCAGCCATTCTTGCGGCAGCGCCGTTTATGCAAATGGTACCGCTTCTGCGCCTGCCTTCGATGGCATAGCTTTCAAACCTTGAGCCGTTATTGATATTAACAACCTGAATTTTTTCATACGGCATAATATCGGCTGCATCAAGCAGGTCACTATCAATAGTTACGCTTCCCTCGTAGAAGAGCTCTGACTGGGTGACAGTCGCCCTGTGAAGCTTTGATTTACACATTATCCTTTTCATTAAAAAATCCCTTTCTTAGTTAACAAAATTAACGCTTAATTACTATATTATCAATTAACCTTACACTGCCAAACCTGACTGCCAGACTTATCAAAATTTCTCTGTTTTGGGTGTTTTTCAGAGTATTCAGTTCTTTAAGCGTTGTGTTATCATTAAACGAAATGTAATCTATTTTTGTTGCACTTACCCGTGATTTGATAAGTTTGCTCATCTGCCCCTTCAGAAAATCAATATCCCTGTTATAATTTCCCGGCATTATCTTTCTTTTGGCATATTCAAGCGCTTTGTAAAGATAAGGCGCATCAGCACGCTGCTGTTTTGAAAGATAGATATTTCTTGAACTCATTGCCAGCCCGTCTTGTTCCCTGGCAGTAGGGCATACTATAATTTTTGTATTAACATTCAGGTCTGCGGTCATCTTCTTCAGAACGCTTAGCTGCTGTGCGTCCTTTTGCCCGAAGAATGAATAGTGCGGCTGAACAATATTGAACAGCTTAAGCACAATTGTAGCAACACCTTTAAAATGTCCCGGGCGGATGCTTCCTTCGAGGCCATCCGAAATTTTTTCAATATTCACATAAGTTGAGTAGCCTTCCGGATACATCTGTTTTACATCTGGATAAAAAATATAATCTACGCCTGCATCCCTGCAGAGTTTTTCATCCCGTTTGATATTGCGCGGATATTTCTTCAGGTCTTCGCCGGGGCCGAATTGCAGGGGATTAACGAAAATACTGACAATAACAATATCAGCTTTTTTGCGGGCTGCATTAATAAGCGAAAGATGGCCCTCATGCAGATACCCCATGGTCGGAACGAAGCCTATCACTTTCCCCTTCACACGAAACAGGGAGGTGAGTTTCTGAGCCTGTGATACAGTTTTCAGTATTTTCATTTAATGAGGTAAGGCCTGAAATTAATCATGCATGTATTTCATGAACTGGAAGAGTTTTTCCTTCAGGTCTTTGCGGTTTACAACGCAGTCTAAAAATCCATGTTCCTGAACAAACTCAGCATGCTGGAATCCTTTTGGCAGGTCTTTTCCGGTAGCCTGCCTTACAACACGCGGGCCGGCAAAACCGATAAGCGAATCAGGCTCTGCGATATTTACATCTCCAAGCATAGCAAAGCTGGCAGATGCGCCGCCGGTTGTGGGATCGGTAAGAACGGAAATAAACGGCAGGTTATTTTCCGAGAGTTTGGCAAGCCACGCAGAGGTTTTTGCAAGCTGCATCAGTGAAATTGCCGCTTCCATCATCCTTGCACCGCCTGATTTGGATATAATTATGAAAGGGCATTTCTCCTTAATAGCTTTCTGAATTCCACGGGCTATCTTTTCGCCTACAACCGAGCCCATGCTTCCGCCGATGAATTTGAAATCCATAGCGCATATAACACATTCTTTGGAATTAATATTTCCTGTTGCAGTTCTGACGGCATCATATAAGCCTGTCTGCTTTATGGAATCGTTAAGCCTGTCCTTATATTTTTTGGTATCAACAAATCCGAGCGGATCTTTTGATGTTACTTTCCTGTCCAGCTCCTTATACTCTCCGTCATCAAAGAGTATCCTGAAATATTCTTCGCTCCCGATCCTGAAGTGATGGTCGCATTTTGTGCAGAGATAAAAATTATTCTCCCACATCTTTTTGTGCATTATCTCATCGCAGTTCGGGCACTTTATCCAGTGTCCTTCTCCCAGGTCCTTCTTTTCCTGCGTTTCTATATTTTGCTTTGTTCTCTTAAACCAGGCCATCTTATTTCAATTATGAATTACGAATTATGAATTTCGAGCATGCTTTTTCAGGGAAAAATCCTTCAGATAGAGCGGCTCAATTTCTTCAGCTTCTTTTGCCGAATCACAATGCTTTTGAGTCAATTCAAGCATTGAATCAAGCTCACTTTTTAGATTTTTAACGTTTATATGTTCAAAATAATAATGTTTTATAAGAGAATCATCATCAAAATCTCCCACAATAATAGTATCTTTTTCTATGATTTTCGCCAGATTTTCAAGGATTGTGCATCCTGAGTCAATTGTTATTGAGTTCTGAATTTGTGCCCAATAGTATTCAGGCAGCTTTGCGGGGATTAAGACACAATATTTTTTTCCGGGGTTTGTTTCTTTAATTCTGTTTAAGCACAGGGCGAAATTATCTATTGGGATGATCTTCCTGTCCAGTCCGAAAGCAAGCCCTTTGGCAATTGATATCCCGGCACGAATACCTGTAAATGAACCCGGCCCGACTGTTACAGAAACAGCATTGACTGAGTTGAGGTCGTTATCACCTGCTATTTTATTCAGACAATGGATGAGCTTATCGGGTTTTTTGTTTCCCGCTGCCAAGCCGTCAGTAAAATCAACCGCCCGGGAAACGGATAAATTATCATTGGCGGCAAAAGCAACCGATGGGTCTGAATCACCGGAATTTATCAGCAGGAAATTCATTTCTCCGGGTTCTCCAGCTTTATCCACCGGGTATTCTCATCTTCAACCGTATGCGAAATATGAATTTTTATCGTTCCTTCGGGGAGAATATCCTCAACGTGCTCCGGCCATTCAATCAGTACAACACTGCCGCTATCGATATATTCAAGAAATCCCATATTAAGGATCTCGTCCTGTGTTTTCATCCTGTAGAGATCAAAATGGAAAATTTCGGGGAATTGCCCGGAAGAATATTCATTGACAATAATAAAGGTTGGGCTGTTAACGGTTTGTGTGACACCCAGTCCAAGGCAAATGCCTTTTACTATCTGTGTCTTGCCGCTTCCAAGATCGCCATAAAGTGAAACGACATTACCGCCGGAAAGCTTCTTTGCAAATTCCTTTCCGAAGCGTTGAGTTTCATCGGCGCTTTTTGTTGTTATGGCAAAATCATGGGTCATACGTTATACCTTACAATAAGGTTATACTTTCGGCTCCAGTGTTACTACCGGCAAAATGAGTTCTTCCATCGATATGCCGCCATGCTGGAAAGTATTTTTATAATGACTGAGGTAATAATGATAATCAGTCGGGTAAACAAAATAATAATCTTCTTTTGTTACCACATAATTTACAATCCCCCCGCGTTTCGGAAGCAGGTAATCATGCGGATTGCGTATAAAGATCGCCTGGCGGTCATCAACTTTCACATTACGCCCGTATTTGTACCGCAGGTTTGTAGATGTTTCACGGTCGCCAAGAACTTTTGCCCCGCGCATACATCTTATGCTCCCGTGATCGGTTGTTACAATTATCTTTATATCTTTCTGTTTAGAAAGTATCTTGAACATTGAAAAAAGCGATGAATGCTCAAACCATGAAGCAGTAAGCGAGCGGTATGCGGATTCATCAGGCGCAATTTCCCTGAGCACAGCATTATCCGAGCGGTTATGCGCCAGAATATCAACGAAATTAACCACAATAGCATTCAGATGAGTGTTGGAAAAACTTGCTATCTTGTTTTCGATCCCTTTGCCGAACTCTGCATCAAGTATCTTTACATACCTTAATTCATTTTTCAGCCTGATCTTTTTTCTATCCAGTAATTTCTGCAGAAATTCTTTTTCATAGTTATTCTTGCTGTTCTCATCATCTTCGCCCTTTGCAAAAAGCTCGGGGTAATGTTTTTCTATATCACTCGGGAATAAACCGCTGAATATTGCATTCCTAGCGTACGGCGTGGCAGAGGGTATCATGCCGTAATGAAAATCCTTAGATATTTTAAAATAATCATAGAGCATTTTTTCCATCAGCATCCACTGGTCAAGCCGCAGGCAGTCAATAACAAAAAAGAAAACCGATTTGTTTTTGGTAAGCTCGGGCAGCACGTATTTTTCCACGATGCCGTTTGAAAATACCGGGCCTTCTTTTTTACCGTGTATCCATTCAACGTAATTTCTTTCGAAGAATTTGCAGAACTCCGAATTACACTCTCTCCTTGTTGCAAGTACAGTTTCCTTTAAACTGAGCTCGGGGTGTTCATCAAGCTCCATTTCCCACTGGGTGAGGTCGCTGTTGATCCTTATCCAGTCATTATAATCAAGCGGCTCCATCATAGCCATATTGATCTTGTTGAGCTCCAGTATATAATCACGCGATACTGTTTCGCTCTTTATCCGCTTTCCCTCAAGGAATTTTTTGCAGACAAGCAGTATCTGGTTAGGGTTAACGGGTTTTAAGAGGTAATCAGAGATCTTTGCACCAATGGCGTCTTCCATAAGGGTTTCGGTCTCGTTTTTTGTTACCATTATAACCGGAACATTCGGCTGAACTTCTTTGATAGAGGCAAGCGTTTTGAGGCCTCCCATACCTGCCATCATTTCATCAAGAAATATCAGGTCAAAATCTTTTTCTTTAACAAGGTCAACGGCATCTTCGCCATTAGTAGCCTTATCCACAAAATAGCCCTTATCTTCCAGAAAGAGGATATTCGAGCGCAAAAGCTCGATCTCATCATCAACCCAAAGAATCTTGTTTTTCAATTTTTCCATTTTTTGTTGTTATTTGCTACATTTGTACCGCCGACTGCTATACCGAAGAAATATTCCTGATATACAGGGGCTTTTTTGCCTCAGGCGGAAAATAGTAAATTGATTTTCAATAAGGTTATGGCTATTTTTGTTATTAAATTTGAATTAAGCAATAATAAACCTATAATTTTAGTATAAAAAGGACAAAAATTAGATGCCATTAAGACACAAATCTGCGCAGAAACGGGCAAGACAGACACCTAAGAGGACTGAATATAATAAACACTTTAAATCAAAAATTAAATCCGCGCTGAAAAGTGTTGCTGTAGCCAAGAAGAAAGATGAAGCTGAAAAAGAGCTGAAAAAAGCAGTCAGAATACTTGACAGGGCGGCAGTTAAGGGTATTATTCACAGAAATAACGCGGCTAACAAGAAATCCAAACTTACAAAAGCTGTTAATAAGATGAAATGATTCTAACTCGATCTTAATCAACACATGATTAGGGAGTGTAAAGAGTATAACTAAAAAAGGAGCTAATTAGCTCCTTTTTGTTTAACTAAAGGACCAATTCCTGATATTGAAAGCCTTTTGCAGAATAATTTCTGAAAATGATATTTATGACATAATATTTTTTCTTAAAAAGGAGCTCCCAGGCTCCTTTTTTTATTTTACATCTTCCGGATACCTTTATTCCATATTATTTATTTACTGATTTTTAATAGTTTATTTCCTTCTTTCCTACGTGCATTATTTTGTCATTTTTGACAATTATAAAAATATGCAGGTTACTAATTTTTCAAAACATAGATTGGCACGGTAATTGAGATTATATATAAGAAAGAAAGGAGTATTGCCATGAAGATAAAATCTTTTTTTACATTAATTTTTTTAGTTTTCAATTTTTTAAACTCACCTGTTTTCTGCCAATGGATAATGCGATACAACGGACCCGGTAACGGGGTTGATGAAGCTTTTGCTGTAGCAACTGATGTATCAGGGAACGTTTACGTTACAGGCAGCAGTACCGGGATAAGCAGCGGACTTGATTATGCAACAGTTAAATATAATGCATCAGGACAGGAACAATGGGCCATGCGCTATAACGGACCCGGTGGAGTTGTTGATATTGCCTCTGCAATAGCAGTGGATGCAGCCGGCAATGTTTACGTAACCGGGGCGAGTACCGGAACTCTTACACTGAGCGATTACGCAACGGTAAAATACAATTCTGCAGGGCAGGAACAATGGGTGGCAAGATACAACGGACCCGTTAACGGACCCGACGAAGCATTTTCAGTTGCTGTAGATGCAGCAGGAAATGTTTATGTAACAGGACAAAGCCTGAGCGGAACTAATTATGATTATGCAACTATCAAGTATAATTCCGCCGGGGTGCTGCAATGGGCTGCAAGATATGACGGTCCGCAGGCAAGCGCAGATAATGCTGCAGTTGTGAGGGTTGACGGATCGGGTAATGTATATGTAACAGGCGGCAGTACTGGCAGCGGAAGCGGACTTGATTATGCAACGGTGAAGTATAACTCAAGCGGTCAGCTGCAATGGGCAGTAAGATATAATGGCACTAATAATGCAGGCGATGTTCCCTCAGATATGGCAATTGACGGTTCCGGGTTTATTTATGTTACCGGCGGTAGCAGCGGGAGTACTTCTTCCAATGACTATGTGACAATTAAATACAATGCGTCGGGGCAGGAACAATGGAATGCCAGGTTCAACGGTACCGGTAACGATAATGATATTGCCTCAAGCCTTGTTGTTTCTTCTGCAGGAAATGTTTACGTCACCGGTTCAAGCATCGGCGTGGGATCGGCAACAGATTATGCCACAGTTCTGTATAATTCATCAGGGCAGCAGCAATGGGTAATGAGATATAACGGCCTTAACAATACTTCAGATGATGCGTCATCAATTGCAATTGACGGCTCAGGATATGCTTATGTTACCGGGGCAAGCAATTCAGGCGGTACAAATCTGGATTACCTTACATTGAAGTATTCTGCCGGCGGACAAATGATGTGGGAGCAAAGATATAACGGCCCTGCAAACGGAGTAGATGCAGCGCTTTCCATTTGTGTTGATAGTTATGGGAATATTCATGTTACGGGCAACAGCATGGGAAGCAATAGCTCAAGTGATTACGCTACTGTTACGTATCCCTTTGTTACTGCGATAGAGCCGGTTAGTTCAGAAATTCCGAAAGAATACAAATTATATGATAATTATCCGAATCCCTTTAATCCCTCAACAAAGATAAAGTTTGACCTGCCTAAAGATTCATATGTAAAGCTTTCTTTTTACGATGTCACCGGAAAGACTGTAGCGGTACCTGTTAACGGGAATATAAGCGCAGGCAGCTATGTTTATGATTTTACACCTAAGGATCTCGCAAGCGGCGTGTATCTATTCAGGATCGATGCAGGCGGATTTTCTGATGTAAGGAAAATGGTTCTTGTAAAATAAAACATTCTTATTCATCCGATGACTTGAGCCTGATTGCAGCAGGCAGGTCATCGGATGAGTATTAAAAGGAGCTATTTAGCTCCTTTTTTTATTTCTTCAATTTTTTCAATGAACCATCCTCTGAAAAGAAGGTCCTCATTTTCATCTACGTATCTTCTGATTGCCGAAACTGCAGAACTATCGCCGTTATCCCTCACAGTTACCAGCCGCTTTAAAATGTTGAGTGATTTACGGTATGAATCAGATGTACTTTTTCTAATTGTCGGGGTATTATTTACGAAATGAAGGGCAGAATCAATTTGGGATAATAACACATCTGTTTCATTGAGTTCATAATAAGCCCTTACATATAATGATTTAGAAAGAAGCTTATCCCTGTCATCAATAAATCTGACATTGACGAGATTTTTGATAACCAGATCGAAATTTTTAAGTTTGAGATTAAGATAAGCCATGCCGAATGCATGCATAGATCCCTGGTATGAATGCCTGAGTTTGGGAACGTATTCTTCTATATAATTTTTCACCCACTCTGTTTCGTCGATTGCAAGTGCGTTCCTGAGGATCTGAATGAACAATATCTTTGGCATTTTTCTTTTTGATATCCCAATTCCCTCCCTTAGCTGGAATTTATTTATTTCGAACAGAGTTTTTTTAAACTCAACTCCCCCGGTAGTATTTTGAGAGCAGAAGTTCGTAAGAGACACGATCCAGGAAATTTTTTCTTCTTCTGTGAATTTATCGTAGTTTTCTTCAAAAAGCTCCTTAAGTCTGAAAAAATGAACTGTGTTTTCAAGATCCAGGTTTATCATGATCAGGCAGTAATACATTTCCATTACCCATGCATACCTGAATTTCTTAACCTTCGCGTATTCAAGAACTTTTTCAATCCGGAAATTGTCCAGGAATTCTTTGGGGATATTCGGTTCAAATCTGGCATTGAACATCAGGGAGTTGGCATTCATATCTGCAATTACGCTCGATAGTTTATTAAGGAAATACATAATTGCATAATCTCCCTTTTCAGAAATATGCCCGGAAAGAAGGGATTGTTTATCCTCAAGGAAATAATAAGCAGCTCTGCCAATAGAAAGGCTGATTTTGTGAAGAAAATAATCTTCCCCGATCCCGTGGCCTTCAAGCAGCTTCTCCATTTGGTTAAGCTCCCTGTCATAAAAATCAGGAAGCTTGCGGTGATGGAATTGTTCGGCAATTAAACTCTTTCTTCTGAATCTGTTTTCGTGAAGGGAAATCTGTACCAGGTATTCTTCAGCCATATTAAAAAGCGCGGAATTCATATTCCAGATGAACTGCTTGTTGAACTTTTTTCCCGGATACAGTCTGGAGAAAATATATTCGTAAGTCAGCTTTTCACTGTCATATTCCGGGGCAAATTTTTTCAGCTGGTTCAGAAAAGGCAGGTAATTTCTTCCTTTATTAAAATAGGGGGAGACAACAACCTTTTCAAATTCACTGAATTCCTTTCCCGTAAATGTACTTAATATCCTGACCAGTTTAGAATTTTTCATGGTTAAATTTTTCCCGTTCTAATAAATAGCGGAGCTATGCGGCTCCCTTTCTCATTTCTGAAATTTTTTCCAGGAGCCACTCTCTGAGGACAATTGTCTTGTGCTTAATAACGTATTGTTCAATTTCTTCGATGCCATGGGATTGCTCTTTTTCCTTTAGAGTCACTAGCTTTTTGAGAACTCTCAAAAACCTGCGATGGTTTGCTGCTAAGTCTTCCCTGAAATGTAAAATGTTATTCTTCATAAAATGACTGGTCGAATCAAGCTGTGAAAGAACTGCTTCCGTTTCGTTAAGATCGAAATAAGTCTGCAGGTAAAGCAATTTTACCAGGATCTTGTCTTTGATCTCTTTGAAAAATACTTTGTTAAGGATCTCCAGTACTTTATTATGTTCTTTCAGTTTTGAATAAAGATATGCCGTACTGAGCGCACGAATCGGTTTTTGATAAGAAGGGTGCAGTTTCGGCACATAACCTTCTATAAATTGCTGTACCCATTCTGTTTCGTTGATAGAAAGTGAATTTCTTAATATCTGAAGGTAGTGGGTTACATTCATGTATTTTCCGAAGATTGCAATTCCTTCTTTAAGCTCGAATTTATGTATTTCAAAAAGAGTTCTCCTCAG
>JANWKI010000071.1 GCA_025451455.1 Ignavibacteria bacterium | reverse complement strand
TCCTGTGCAAGCCAAAGCGCAGGCATTACTGCAGCATCTGCTGTAGGGTAATGGCTTTTAGCTTCTTCGAGTTTCTTTAAATTTTCTTCTGTAAATTTTATTTCCATTATTCATTAAATCTTTTTCATTCTGTCCTGTCCTGATCAGAAAAGTGGAGAGGCAGCAAATGTAAAAATACTTATTTATCGGCTTCGCCCATTACCGGGTCAAGGCTGCCAATTATAGTAACAATATCGGATATCATGCAGTTTTTCAGCATTGTTGGAAGCGAGCCAAGATTAACAAATGAGGGCGATCGTATCTTTAGCCTGAACGGATATCCCTTGCCGTCACTGATTATATAAAAACCAAGCTCGCCTTTTGATGATTCGATCGCCTGATAAGCTTCTGCTCCCTTTTCAGGTGCATTTCCAAAATTCACTATCATAAAATCATGTATAAGCTCTTCCATTTTGGAATAAACTTCGCCTTTATCAGGAAGAACCTGTTTTGCGTCCGGTGAATTTATCGGGCCGGAGGGAAGTTTTTCAAGGCATTGCCTCAGGATCTTAAAGCTTTCATAAAACTCCTTTATCCTGACGTAATACCTTGCAAGCGAGTCACCTTCGGGATATGTAGGCACATTAAAATCCATTTCCTTATAAACAAGGTAAGGCTCATCAATTCTCAGGTCTCTTTCCACACCGGTTGCCCTGAGGTTGGGGCCGGTTACACCGAGCGAGAGCGCATCTTCTTTTGAAATATGACCAACGCCTTCACATCTGTTGATAAATATCTTATTTCGCTCTATCAGGTTTCTGCAATTTTCAAGTTTCGGAATGAACTGGTCAAGAAATGTTATCAGCCTCAGCCTGCATTCTTCAGTCATATCAAGAGCTAACCCGCCTATCCTTGTATAACTGGTTGTGAACCTGACACCAGTTAACAGGTCAAGGATATCCAGAATTTTTTCGCGCTCTGTGAAAGCCCAGAGAAAAACTGTCAGTGCCCCTACATCCATTGCCATTGAACCTATCCATACCAAATGCGAAGCAATGCGCGCAACTTCACAGCAGATTGTGCGGATATATTGTGCACGCGGAGTGGCTTCTATTTTCAGGATTTTTTCAACTGCAAGAATGTAAGCAACGTTATTGGCAAGAGGCGAAAGGTAATCGAGCCTGTCTGTGTGAGGTATGAATTCATGATAAGTCATGTTTTCGGCAAGTTTCTCGTAGCCCCTGTGAAGATATCCAAGCACGGGGACGGTATTAATAACTGTTTCGCCGTCAAGGCTTACAACCAGCTGAAGCACTCCATGCGTTGCAGGGTGCTGGGGACCCATATTTAAGACCAGCTGGTTATCCAATGTACCTTCGAAGTGAACTCTTACGTCTTCTGACTCCAAAGCATGCAGTATCTTTTGCTGGTTTATTGACTGCTTCTCGGCATGGCTGTCATTATTCTGCGCGCCGTTTGGCGGTATCTCTTCAATTATATCTTTTACTTCTTCCGTTGACATGTATTATATAAAACTTTTATTTTTTCGGAAGCTGAACTGCGCCGGGCAGGCCCATTAGCGGGTAATCTTTCCGGAGCGGATAATATTCATATTCTTCCATCATATACATTCTCCTTAAGTCAGGGTGATTCAGAAAATTAATCCCAACCATATCATATGCTTCGCGCTCTGACCAGTTTGCAGACTGCCAGACAGGGTAGAGGCTTTCTACTTCCGGTTTTTTGGAATCAAGCCTGACCTTCATGAACATCCTGAATTTATGCTCGCAGGAATAAATATTATATATACATTCAAACCTGTCGTTTTTGGTGAACCGGTCAACCCCAACAATATCCTTAAGCTGTTCGAATTTGAATTCGTCCCTCATAATCTTTGATACTTCCAAAATCCGTTCTTTAGGGACTTCCATCATAGGGTAATTATTTATATCAGAAAAGATTATTCCTGCAAAACCACCCGCATCGGTGAATTTTTCTTTGATCTGCTCTATTGTTATCGGCATAATTGTCTACAAATTTAGCAAAATATGATATTATTTCAAAGTCACTAAAGCAGGGGAATTGAAGATACCTTTTTCCCTTTACTTACTCAGAAACCATTCATTTCAATATTATACAGGTCTTATCCACCATAGAGGAGTGCCTCAACAGATTTTTAAGTTTAAATAAAAACCCCCTCTCAAATGGAGAGGGGGTGAATTGAAAAGTTGTATGCTAAATTATATCTATCCGATAAGTTCTTATTTCACCACCAGCATCTTATTGACTGCAGTAAATTTTCCTGCTTCTATTTTGCAGAAATATGCTCCGCTTGGCAGATTGCTTGCATCAAAATCAAGCTCCCATTTGCCGGAAACATAAGCAGTATTGAGCAGCTCACGGGTAACTTTGCCTGTGACATCATAAATGACAAGCTTTATCACAGCACTGTTATCATTGTTGTCCGGAAGATCGAATTTGATCTTTGTGGTTGGATTAAACGGATTCGGGTAATTCTGATACAGGCTGAACTGAAGCGGAATTTCCTGTGTATTTATTATCCCGATCATTCCTGTTGTGAAGAAACGGATAGTCGAAAACGGTCCGGTACCAAGCCCGTTGGTTGCGCTTGCCCTCCAGAAATGAGTTGTGAGATTTGCAAGCGCAGGGCTTACAGTATAAGTAGAAGTTGCCAGCCCCGATACGTTTCTGAGAATAGGACTAAAATTGGCATTTAACGCTAACTGTACAGTATAACCTGATGCATTTGAAACATCAGTCCAGTCAAGAACAGGAGTAACTGAAACACCGGTTGCACCATCAAGAGGAGATATCAATGTGGGAGCAATTGGAAGAGAACCGTAACCGGCAATATTAGCAGCCGGAACAGGTGATACACCTGCGGTTGAGAAGCTTCCCCCGGCAATTACAATGTTCAGCCAGATAGCGATAGAGTTGACAGTTGCAGCTCCGCCGGATATCCCCGGACCAAGAGTTGTGAATGTCGTACCGTTATATGAAGTTATGCAATTTCCTATGTTTGTGAACGATCCGCCAATTAAAAGATTTGAACCGTTTAAAAAGAAAGTCTTTACAGTATTGTTAGCCCCTCCTCCAACACCGTTCCAGTTAGTCCCGTTCCATCTAGCAAGACGGATGACATTAACACCGCCAACCAGGGTAAAACTTCCTCCAACATAAAGAGTACTGCCTACAGTAGCCAGCGCATAGACTTCATTATTGCCAACACCTGCACCAAGAGAAGTGTAGACCCCGGAGCCGCTGTTATACCTGACTACCCTGTTAGCAGACTGGCCATTGCCAACAGTAGTGAATATTCCGCCGATTGCAATATCAGCCCCAAAAACGGTGAGAGCATAAACAGTATTATTAGCACCGTTGTTAGCACCGTTTGGCATCTGGAACCATGAAGTTCCGTTCCATCCTGCCAGCCTGTTGCAAATTATACCCCCGGCAGTCGTAAACTTTCCGCCGATCCTGAGAGAGTTGCTGTAAACTACTGCTGCAAAAACCGTATCATTTGTTCCAAGTCCAAGCGCACTCCATGAAGTTCCGTTCCATGCGGCTATATTGTTACCTGCATTATTGAATGAGCCTGCTGCAATAAGCTGATTATTAAAAACGGTAAGTGCGTAAACAGGTCCGTTGAGTCCTGAGGCTAAGGGGCTCCATGAAGTTCCGTTCCATCTTGCTATGTTCGTTGCAGGTGTTGTAAAGCTTCCTGCTGCTACTATCTGCCCGCCAAATACTGCTACTGCATATACAGTTCCGTTTGTTCCGGAGCCGATAGCGTTCCATGATTGCGCATTCAAATTTGCCCAAGAGAAAATTAGAGTACACAAAGCAGAAAGCATGACAAAATTGCGTATCTGTTGTTTCATAATCCCTCCATTTATATTAATATAGTGTATAATACAAACATATAACAATTAAATTCAATATTCAAAATACAAAGATAGTATTAATTTTACAGGGGTTTACATAGCTGATATCACTAACTTGTACTATGTAGCGTTTTTTTAAGTTTGTTCATTTGCTGTCTGTTTTCGTCCTTTCAAACTATTTAATTTTATAAGCATATTAAGCAATTTCAATTTCCATAGGCTAGAATCTTTGAAGCAGGCATGCATCACCTGACTGCATTATATCTTGACCAACAAAAAACCCCGCCGGTTCCTACACCAACGGGGCTTCTTGTTTTTATAACTGTACGTTATGCCAAGCGAGTATGCTTAATTACTCTCTATAGCTTATTTTTTACTGTGCTTTGATTCGTTTTGTTTATTCGCCTATTTTTACGAGCTTAGGCTGGTATTTAAGTTTAGTTAAAGTACTCAGGTCTTTTTTGGAAGTTTTTTGTTTTTCGTAAAGCCCCGCTAAAACTTTGTATGTTGTAGTTTTAGTCTGTGAAACAGGGTCAGTTACTATTATTTCCTCCAAATAGATCTTTGTAAATCCGTCTCTTTCGAGGCGTCCGATCCTGCGATCGGCTAAAGATTTATCAGTGTATATCCCCACTTCAATTGAGTAACCTTTAACTAATGCCAGCTGGTTTGAAATGTCATAGAACCTGACAAGTGAATCGATATCGGTGATCTGCTGATAGAGGTTTGATTCTTCTTCTTTTACCTCTTTTGTTTTAGGTGTTACTATTTTGATCTTTAAGTTGCCCTTTGATTTAAGGTTCTTGTTCAGTTCAAAATCGTCTGTGGTTCCGTCTTGAGTGACGAACTCCACGAACACCTTGGAATCAGCTTCGACGTTGTCATTGATGAGTTCAGTAGTTTTGAATTCATTACTGTCAATTGACGATGCGTCTATCTTTTCATCCGGATCGATCCCCTGGCGAAGCATTTCTGCCTCCTCCTCATTAATTTGCTCGATCTTTACCTGTGTTGTTCCGCCCATACCAATTGCTTCTTTTGAAGCTTTTGAGAGGTCAATGATTCTGCCTCTGATATACGGGCCCCTGTCATTAATTCTTACTACGGTGTAGAGATTATTCGCCAGATTTGTGACCTTCAGGAGGGTACCGAAGGGTAAGGTTTTGTGAGCAGCGGTGAAATCATAGGTATCAAAACGTTCGCCATTGGCTGTTTTTCTACCATGAAATCCCGGGCCGTACCACGAAGCCTCACCTGTTTCAACAAAGCTGGAACCGGCAGGATCTCCACTTGAGTAAGCATTTTCGGAAATTGCACCAGTAAGCACGAGTTGTACAGTTAAAAAAGAGATTAACCACAAGATTTTTGTTTTAAACAATAAATCTCCTTTCGTTGTTTTTTGTTAATAAATTGACTGTCCCATAATACACAGCATACTGCATCCGGAAAAAAGGACAGCCTTGCACACAAAATGTATTGTCTCAACAACACATCCTGAAGTGTTTCTCTCTTTAACTATGGCGCCGGAGGCGCCACACTCTTTATTTCAAAGAACAAAAAATTTATTTTTTCACCCCGTAAACAGCGGGTTCATAATTTTAAATCACGATCTTCTATACCGCGTTGATATTTTTCATCGGCAATATCCTGTCTTTGCCGTCAATATACGTTAACCACCCGTATTTATCATTGCCCTGCTTTACTACATCAAAAAATGCAGCCTGAAGCTCTTTTGTAACCCTGCCGGGCATTCCGTTGCCAACGTTCATCTTATCAACAGATCTTATCGGCGTTATTTCTGCGGCAGTACCGCTGAAGAACATTTCATCTGCCATATAAAGCATTTCTCTCATCAGGTTGCCGTCAACTATTTCATAACCCAGATCCCGCGCAATTCTCATAACGGATTTTCTTGTAATACCGCTTAATATTCCGTTATGTATTCCCGGAGTGTAAATAATGTTATCGTGTACTAAAAACAGGTTCTCTCCGCTTCCTTCGCCAACATAGCCGTTTACATCAAGAGCAATTCCTTCAGCAAATCCGTTTGTGATGGCTTCCATCTTAATAAGCTGGCTGTTCATATAAGCGCCGCCTATTTTTGCCATTGTTGGTGTTGTATCCGGTGTGCTTCTCCTCCATGATGATACACATACATCTATTCCGCTTTCATGCGCGCCCTGACCGAGGTATGAACCCCATTCATAGGCTGCAATTGTCAATTCAACAGGGTTTTTCAGCGGATTTACATTCAGATCGTCGTATCCCCTGTAAGCTATAGGCCTTATGTAACAATTCTCAAGTTCGTTTATCTTTATCGTATCAATAATAGCGTCAAATATCTGCTCGTATGAAAACGGGATCTCTGCACGAAATATCTTTGCAGAATATATCAGCCTTTTAACGTGATCGCCCAATCTGAATACAGCGGGGCCATGGGGAGTTTTGTAGCATCTGATACCTTCAAAGAACGATGAACCGTAATGAATTACATGTGATAATATATGAACTTTAGCATCATCCCAATCGACATGCTTTCCGTTCATCCAGATCTTTTCAACTTTTTTTACTGCCATTGTAGTAAGATTTAAATTATTAAATAAGACTTTTCCTGTAAATCCTGTATGTCTTATATATTCTCGCTCCCAGCTTTTCGGCGGTCATTCTCATTGGCATATTATCCTCCAGTACCCAGGAAATCTCGGCACCGGTATAGCCATTTTTGTTGCCATTTTTTATTGTTTCAAGGTAGAATACCGAATCAATTGCTTTTTTCTGGTATTCCGGTTTAACACCCATTATGATTACTCTCAAAAAATCTATTTTTTTCTTTTGGGTCAGTATCTTGAACCACCCGAAAGGAAGAAGCCTTCCGTTTAGCTTCTTTAGTACCTGGTTGAAATCCGGAAGTGCCAGTGTGAATCCTGCAGGCTTACCTGCAACTTCTGCGAACATGACAAGGTCGGGGTCAACCACCATCTTCAGCGATTCAGCCATATAGTCAAACTCTTCAGTTGTTATCGGAACAAAACCCCAGTTTGATTCCCACGCGCTGTTGTAGATCTCTTCTATTTTCCTGACCTCAGCTGTGAGGTTTTTCATGTTTACATTGTATATCGCTACATCTGAACGCTTCTTGATAAGCTCCGACATCCTCTCGAGCTTAGCCATCATCTTTTCGTTATTAATGACTTCCGATGGGATGTAATAAGCGTACAGGTCATTGGCCTTTTCAAACCCAAAGTTCTCTATTTTGGTAACATAATGCTTTGGATTGTAAGTCATTAGAAAAACAGGTGGAGAGTCAAATCCATCCACCAAAAGGCCGCATTCATCGTTAGTTGAGGGGTTTACAGGCCCCAAAATCTCGTCAAAACCTTTGTTTTTTGCCCAATCACACGCCGTATCCAGCAGCAGGTCAGAGACCTCTTCGTCATCTATGGTTTCATAGAATCCGAAAAACCCTGCC
The DNA here is from genome assembly GCA_025451455.1 of Ignavibacteria bacterium. Lineage (GTDB taxonomy): Bacteria > Bacteroidota > Ignavibacteria > Tepidaquicellales > OLB5 > OLB5. The sequence goes on along the minus strand of JANWKI010000071.1, from coordinate 195 downwards.
TTATCCTTATGGAAGTTATTGTGGTTATCATTTTTGATAGCCACAATCCTTCCCGCAAGTACTCCGTTTTTTTCGGCGAGGAACATATCAACTTCGGAATGTTTAAAGAACGGATTTTTAGCCGGGTCCAGATTCTTTCTTACATCAAAAATCAGTGGCGGAACCCAGTTCGGATCTCCTTTGTATAACTCCCAG
>JANWKI010000070.1 GCA_025451455.1 Ignavibacteria bacterium | reverse complement strand
GAGAAAAAGTCCCGAACGCCGTGTTCAGGTAACCCGTGGTATTGGAGAAAAGCACGTTAGGACCCATTCCGGTGTTTTCGTAACCTGTGGTGTTTGATCTGAAAGATGAAAATCCAACAATTGTGTTTCCTCCCAAACCTGTCATAGTAAAATTACCTGTTGCAAGACCCAAAAATGTATTTTGAGCTCCATAATTATGCAAAAAACTGAACGTTCCCTTATTTATAACACCTGTTGTTGAGTTTGTTGTGTTCTCCAGGCGGAGGGATCTTAATATATTAATTTCCCCTGTTGACTGGTTTAATGTTAAGTAATTGGTTGACGCATCTTTGAGCGTGAATGCTCCCCCCGGGCCAAGCGTTAAATTAATGCTCTGAGCATTCAAAAGATTGCAGATTAGAAGATTGCAGATTAAAAGAATAGATATTTTTAATTTCATTGTGTTATTTTTTCTCAGTTAATTTCACATCTTTTAAATTGCTGTTGTTCGATTTCATTTTTTCGATCTCACTTGCCAGCATATTCTGCATTTCTTCATATTTTGTCAGGCGCTCTTCGAGCTTTTCGTTATTGCTTTTCTCCGCAAGGAGTCCTGCGGACAATTCATCATTTTCAGTCTGCAGTTTTGCTATTTCGCTGTCTTTCTCGGCTTTCAATTCCTGAATGGCTTTTACCATCGGGGCAAGCAAGTCGTTATAGCGAAGTTCATACATCCCGTTATCATCAATTGTAATCATACCGGTATTTTCAGCACCGGATTCCTTTAACACATTTTCCACTTCCTGCGCAATAAAGCCGTATTCAGTTTTTTGTGTTTCATCGTTTTTTCTAAAATATGATACAGGCCTGAGTTTATTGATAAAATCCAGGGAAAGATTTGAGTTCTGAATATCAGATTTCAATCTTCTATCGCTTGTGATAGTCCACGGCACCTGCACTCCTGCATAGGTTACGGATGTATTCCCGATGCGCACCTGGTTGCTGCCTGTTACGGAAGGTACATCAGTATTAAATCCTATTGCTGTATTGTTGCTTCCTATTGTATTGTTAGATAAAGCAAGGTATCCCAAAGCAGTATTGCTATTACCGGTAGTGTTGAATAAAGAAGATACTCCCACGCATGTGTTCTGGATCCCGGAAGTATTTAGATATAACGAACTGCCCCCAATAGCCGTGTTGTTACTGCCGGCAATGTTAAAGGATAATGAACCCAGCCCTAAGGCTGTATTGTTGGCGCCAGTTGTATTGGCAGATAAACTGTTACTGCCAACAGCAGTGTTATTACTTCCTGTTGTGTTGGAAACTAATGAGAAATTTCCTATACCTGTGTTAGACCCACCGGTTGTATTGTTATACATAGTACTCGAACCCAAAGCTGTGTTTCCGGAACCTGAGGTATTGGAAAATAATGATTGTCCGCCCAAACCTGTGTTTTGAATTCCATTTACATTTGAAAGTAAAGACTGATAACCCACAGCAGTGATTAGACTGCCAGTTGTATTATTTAGTAAAGAACTTGTTCCTACTGCTGTGTTATCGGAACCGGTAGTATTGAATCTTAAAGACTGGTATCCCAATGCAATGTTATCAGCACCGGTGGTGTTATTTTGTAAAGATAAAGAGCCAACCCCTGTATTATTGCTGCCTGTTGTGCTAAACTGTAAACTATAACCCCCTAATCCTGTGTTATTATTACCTGTACTGCTATTTAGTGAAAAATTTCCCAAAGCAGTATTTTGAAAACCTGTAGTATTGAAAAGCAACGTGTTGTTACCTACAGCTGTATTACCAAAACCTGTGGTATTGCTGTACATAGAGCCTGAACCCAAAGCTGTGTTCCCGGTGCCTGTAGTGTTGCTTCGTAGAGTACTGAAACCTAAAGAAGTGTTTTCAGCGCCTGTAGTATTTAACAGCAAGGAGCTGTAACCTATTGCAGAATTGTAATTGCCCGTAGTGTTATTTTGAAGTGAGTTCGTTCCCACAGATGTGTTACTTGTGCCGGTAGTATTATTCAACTGTGAATTCATTCCAACGGCCGTGTTTTCAGAGCCGGTAGTGTTGGAATACAGAGAGTAATACCCCACTGATGTGTTGTTATTGCCGATAGAGTTGGTTCGCAGCGAACCTACGCCTAAAGCTGTATTATCAATGCCCGTTGTATTGAAAAGCAAAGAGTTAGAGCCAATACCTGTATTGTAATTGCCTGTAGTGTTGTTAAGCAAAGAAGAAGTGCCCACTGCTGTATTTTGATTGCCCGTAGTATTGGTAGGCAAAGAATTCATTCCGACTGCGGTATTATCGGCTCCTGTAGTATTGCTCAGCAGTGAATAAATACCTACAGCAGTGTTATTATTACCGTTAGTGTTGTATTGTAAAGTATTCGCTCCTAAACCCGTATTATTGATCCCACCAGTGTTGGAATACAAAGAGGCTGAGCCAACGGCAGTATTTGTAAAACCGGTAGTATTGGAATACAGAGAATAAACTCCTACTGCTGTGTTATTCATACCGGCAGTATTGAAGTACATGGAACCCATGCCCAGTGCTGTGTTATTATAACCCGTGGTATTAGAGGAAAAAGAAGACCTGCCCAGGGCAGTATTAAAAGCGCCGGTCAATGAAATATTACCTGAATTTATTCCAATGAAAGTATTATCTGTACCAAAATTATGAATAAATCTTTCTGTTCCTTTATAAATTATGCCAACTGTTGAACCTGTTGTATTTTCCAAACGGAGACTCTTAAGTATGTTCACCTCTCCTGTTGACTGGTTTAGTGTAAAATAATTGGTTGATGCATCTTTGAGGGTAAAAACACCGGCTGTGCCAAGTGTTAAATTTATGCTTTGTGCAAACATGATATTGCATATCAGAAGATTGCAAACCAGAAGAATAGATATTTTTGTTTTCATAATTACTGTATTATTATTTAAAAAATTTTGAATTATTTGTTTTCAGTTAATGATACGTTCTTATGTGATGTCAGTTCATTTACCATTTGCTCCAATTTTGCAACTTTTTCGTTAACTGTTTTCAGTTCTTCATTTTCTTTCTTAAGTTCTTCGCATTTTGAATTCAACTCAGCTATCTCGTTATCTTTTTCTGATTTCAGATCCTGTATTGCTTTAACAACTACCGGTAATAGATTTCCATATGTTGCTTCCCATTTTTCGGGGTTATCTTTTAATACAAGATTCAGCCAGTCTGCGTTTTCGAGTGTCTGGGCTTCATCAAGCTCCTGTGCTATGAATCCGGCAGTAGGCGCTTCTTTCATTTTGCTTCCATCTGATTTATTATTCTCATACCATTCGCGTTTATCCCAGTTGAACTGTCGGGGTTTGAGTTTGGTTATGAAATTAAGTCCGAGTGAAAGCTCTTTGATGTTTTTCTTATCGCGCTTATCTGATAGCGATGTGATTGTCTGCACATTGCAGCGAAGTGATGTTACAAATCCGTTGCCAAGAGTTATCTGGTCATTTACAGTAGGGCTTGATGGATTTGCATCAATACCAATTAAAGTCAGGTTTTGCCCGGTTGTAATAGTTGAGCCTGCATTATATCCCAAAGCCGTGTTATAATTGCCTGTGGTGTTTGAATTTAGTGAGTGATGCCCGACTGCTGTATTATTAAAACCCGCAGTATTGAAGTATAATGCATTATATCCTAATGCTGTGTTATAATTTCCGGTGTTATTGCTTATTAAAGACCAACTCCCGATACTAGTGTTTTCGTTGCCCGTGGTGTTGCCCAGTAATGATCTGAACCCAAGGGCTGTGTTGTCGTTTCCGCTAGTGTTGGCAGATAAAGAACTATTTCCCAAGGCAACGTTTCGAAGTCCGATGCTGTTCTGAAATAAGGAATTGTCCCCCATGGCTGTGTTATTGGTACCGGTGGTGTTGGTATATAAAGATTGATATCCTACAGCAACGTTTTCAAAGCCGGTAGTGTTGGAATATAGCGCCATGTATCCCAAAGCTGTGTTCCTAAAGCCGGTGGTGTTGGTATATAAAGATTGATATCCCAGGCCAGAGTTTTGACTGCCGGTAGTGTTGCCAAATAAAGAGGAGGGCCCCACTGCTGTGTTTTGAATACCTGTTGTGTTGGAGCGTAATGTCTGAAATCCGACACCGGTGTTGGAGTTACCGGTATTGCTGAACAAAGATTCAAATCCCAGGGCAGTGTTTTGAATCCCTGTAATATTAGTTTGTAATGAAGAAAATCCAACTGCGGTATTTTGAGTACCGGTAGTGTTGAAATATAATGATGCATGTCCAAACGCTGTGTTACTATTGCCTGTGGTGTTATGATATAAGGATGAATGCCCCAGGGCTGTGTTTTGAGTGCCGGTAGTGTTGAAATTCAGTGATTGATACCCTATGGCTGTGTTATTGCTGCCGGTAGTGTTGGATCCTAAAGATAATAATCCAACTGCTGTGTTAGTACTGCCGGTTGTGTTGGATACTAAAGAATAAGGACCAACGGCAATGTTTTGAGAGCCGGTGGTGTTAAGCATTAAAGACTGATATCCTACAGCTAAGTTAGTATTACCGAGAGAATTGGTCAGCAAAGCAGAAGACCCTATGGCTGTGTTGAAAACACCTGCATCGTTGGATAACAGAGACTGGTACCCCAAAGCAGTGTTATTGGCTCCGGTGGTATTATTATATAGGGATTGGTACCCCAAAGCCGAGTTATTAAATCCGTTTATGTTGTTAACCATAGAGCTGCTGCCAACTGCCGTGTTGAAATTACCTAATGTGTTAAAGAACATTGCGCTGTTACCCAGTGCGGTATTACTTATGCCGGTGGTAATAAACGATAAAGAACCTGCACCCAAACCCGTGTTAAAGGCTCCGCCCACGGAAAAATTTCCGGAATTTCTTCCAACGAAAGTGCTGCCGGTTCCGTAGTTGTGTATGAACCTGTCCGCTCCAAAATATATCACTCCTGCTGTTGAGCTTGTTGTATTTTCCAGGCGGAGTGTATTAAGTATATTCACCTGCCCTGTTGACTGGCTTAGTGTAAAATAATTGGTTGAAGCATCTTTCAGCGTAAATACTCCGCTGGAGCCCAGTGTTAAATTTATACTCTGAGCGATTAAAAGATTACAGATTAGAAGATTGAATATTGAAAGAATAATTAATTTTGTTTTCATTTTACTTTTCGCCTAATTTAATTTCTTTTACTTCGCTGTTGTTTGATTTAATTTTCTCGATCTCAACTGCCATCAGACTCTGCATTTCTTCAAACTTTGCAAGTTTACCCTTCAGTTCATCGTTCTCGGTTTTCAGTTCCTGTATTGCCTTTACCATGATAGGCAGTAAATTTCCGGGTGTTGCTTCCCATTTTTCGGGGTTATCTTTTAATACAAGATTAAGCCACTCTGCGTTTTGTGTTGTTTGTGCATCATCGAGCTCCTGCGCTATGAATCCGGCAGTTGGTGCTTCTTTCATTTTTCTGCCATCTGAAACATTATTATCATACCACTCGCGTTTATCCCAGTTGAACTGGCGGGGTTTCAGCTTGGTTATGAAATCAAGCCCGAGTGTAAGCTCTTTAATATTTTTCTTATCGCGCATATCAGATAGCGATGTGATTGTCTGCACATTACAGCGGAGCGATGAAACAAATCCGTTGCCAAGAGTAACCTGGTCATTTGCTGTGCCGCTTGTCGGATTGGCATCAATGCCGATTAATGTTAAGTTGAGCCCGGTAGTAACGGTTGAGCCGGCGTTATATCCCACGGCAGTGTTATAATTTCCTGTGGTGTTTGAATTTAAAGAGTGATGTCCTACTGCTGTATTCTGCCAGCCGGTATTGGTATACAGAGAATTATATCCAACTGCTGTGTTGCCTGAGTTTATGGTATTAGAGTATAAAGAATGATATCCAACAGCAGTGTTTTCGGTTCCTGAGGAGTTGGAAAATAGAGAATTTCTTCCTACTGCTGTGTTATAGTTACCGTTGTTCCAATATAGTGCTTTAAAACCCAAAGCAGTATTATAACTGCCCCAATCATTCCAAAGCAAAGACTGCATTCCTAAAGCTGTATTTTCGGTACCGGTATTGTTAGTATATAGCGAATTCGAACCAACAGCTGTGTTAGAGCTGCCATTGTTGTAATACAAAGAATTCATACCAACAGCCGTATTATTCCATCCAGTTTGGTTAAAATATAAAGAATACGAACCCAGGGCTGTGTTATAAAAGCCGGTAGAGTTGGAGTTTAAAGAGCTTCGCCCGATAGCTGTATTTAAGCTGCCTGAAGTGTTAAATGAGAATGCGCTGACACCCATAACCGTATTACCGCCGCCGGTCATAGTAAAATTACCTGAGAAAATACCCAAAAATGTATTGTCTGACCCGTAATTATGAAGGAATCTATCTGCGCCTTTATAAAGCACGCCTGTTGTTGAGCTTGTTGTATTAACCAGCTGCAGTGTCTTGAGAATATTTATCTGACCTGTTGACTGACTTAATGTAAGGTAATCAGTTGAGCCGTCTTTGATCTTAAATATCCCGCTTGTGCCAAGTGTGTTGGTGATGTTCTGAGCAAATAGCGAATTGCAGATTATCAGGCTGCAGATCAAGATGAAAAATGTTTTTGTTCTCATGTTAATATTGATATATATTTTTTTAAACATATTTTGATTACTTAGCAGAACCGTTCTTCTGTAATTCTGCAAAGTACATACTGCATGCTCCGGCAATTGCCATATCCTGATCGGACTTAAGCAATTTCTGTATTTTTACTATAAGCTGATGTGTTTCCGGTTTCAGCCTGTACCCTCTTGTTCTCTTGATTGTTTTCTTGTTTGTCATCTTTTTTACTTTTGATTTCATTATGTTAACCCGGTTTATGATTTTTCAGTGATGAAGCCTATAACTCGTGCACGGTTACAAACATAGTGCACGTGCACACCGTACGCAAAGAATTTTTGAGCTTAAAATGAAAGGCATTTCCCTGTTTTTAACTTGATAAATGCCTAAAATATCGCAATTTTGAAATAAAACCATATCTAAAAATGAAAGTGTTTTCATGAAAAATTCTTTCATTAATTTTGTTTTTGGTTTCGTCATTTCGGTCTGCCTGTATAATTTTTGAATTATGCCCTTTGCTCTGTGCACGGTAACAAACATACTTCTCGTGCACGCCCTTAGCAAAGATATTTTTCAAAGAAATTAACACCTACTGCACGGCTGAGCCTCATTAATATTGTTGATTTTGGCTTAGAATCTTATAAAATTGCATTAAAAACTTAACCCCGAAAATGAAAGACATAAGGCTGATAAATATTTTAAAGACTTTTTCTAAAGAAGAAATGAAGCTTTTCGGAAAGTTCGCTGCTTCTCCGTATCACAACAGCGGAAAAAACTGCATGCCGCTTTTTAAACTGCTCAGCAAATCTCACCCTGCTTTTGAGACCGGTGGTTTTACATATGAAACAATTCATAAAAAACTTTACCCGGGCAGGAAATTCAATAAACAGGTAACGTGGAACCTTACTTCTGCAATGGAAAAAATGGCAAAAGAATTTTTAAAACTGGAAGCACTTAAGAAAAATGATTTCGTTCAAATGGATCTTGCGCTCACGGAATTCGGCAGCAGAAAATTATTAAATAATTACTCAAATACCTTACGTGAAATGGAAAACCTGCTTGATAAAAGCAGTATTGATTTTGAATATTTCAGTAAACAATACAAATTTAAGATTTTTAAACAGACCTATTACTTTTCAGTTGATAAGGTTCAGCTTATTGGAGATTCAACAATTAAAACTGCCGAATGGGCGGCAATATATTTTCTGAGAATAATTGTCGGAGCTTTAAAAGATATGCAGATCCTGCAGGAATATTATAATTATAAAGTTGATATAAACGTACCGCTTTCAATTGTGAAAAACCTTGACCTGAAGAGAATTGTCGATTATGTCAACCGGGAAGGATTTGAATTTGCCTTCCACATCGAGATCTATTATCATTCACTCATGATGCTCCTTGAACCGGACGAAACCTGGCATCTTGATAAATACAGAGAACTGTTTGAGAAACATTTTAAAAAATTTAACAAAATTGAACAGACAAGCATGATTCACGACATGGTTAATTACTGCATGTATAATCCGGATTTGGGAAATGACAAATTCAAAAGAATAATTTTTGAATTAAATGAATTCAAGTTGAAAGAGGGTCTGGCATTTTATCCGGATAAACAGTTATCCAAGACTAACTACCTTCAAATTCTTAATTCTGCCTTAGCGGTCAATGAAACCGAGTGGGCCGAAAATTATATTAAAGAGTATGCTCCAAAACTCCTTCCGGATATCAGGGAATCCATGAAATACATGGCTAATGCTTTCCTCTGTTTTCATACTAAAGAATACAGGAAAGTACTGGAGAACGTGAATAAAGTTGAATTTGTTGATATCAGGGATAAAATCCACACAAGAGCGCTCTCTGCAAAATCATACTACGAACTAAATGAAACAGAAACATTGCTGCATTACATTGACTCCTCAAAACATTTCATCATTAATAACCCGTCCGTATCGGATATAGAGCGGATACATATCCACAACTTTTTCAAATATTTAACGAAGTTGGTTTTCTTAAAAGAAAGCGGCGATACTGTTGAAATAAATATCTTGAGAAATGATATAGAAAAAAATAAAGAGATAGCGAACAAAGAATGGCTGCTGAAAAAATTAAGCGAACTTGAAATCAGTAAATAAGCCTTTGCTGTTAATACTTGTTGATTTTGGCTCAGAATCTTTAGGAATTGCATCAAAAGCTTAACCCCGAAAATGAAAGACATAAGGCTTATAAATATTCTAAAAACTTTTTCTATAGAAGAAATGAAGCTTTTCGGAAAGTTCGTTGCTTCTCCTTATCACAACAGCGGAAAGAGCTGCATGCCGCTCTATAAACTTCTGCAGAAGTCGTTCCCCGATTTTAAGACAGGGAATTATTCCTACGAGGCTATTCATAAAAAGCTATACCCCGGCAGAAAATTCAATAAACAGGTTGCGTGGAATCTCACCTCTGCAATGGAAATAATGGCAAAGGAATTTTTGAAGCAGACGGCACTCAGAAAAAACAGGTTTACTGCAATGGAACTCACTCTTTCGGAATACAGCAGCAGGAAACTAGTGAACAATTACTCGCAGACTATGGGTGAAATGGACAAACTGCTTGAAGCGGGCGGAATTGATTACGAATATTTCGAGAAAAAAGTACGATTGGAAAATTATAAGAATGACTACTGCTTCCTGATCGATAAGCTTCAGCTTACGGGTGATTCAAGACTAAAATCCTGTGAATACCAGATAATGTTATTTTTAAGAAATACTGTCGGTGGATTAAGAGACCTTAAGATACTGGAAGAATATCATAATTTCAGATATGATGTAAACATACCGTTTGAATTCGCAAAAAACCTAAAGCTTGAAAATATTGTTAATTACGCAAACAGGAATAATTTCGAATATGCATACCTGATAGAGATCTACTATCATTCGCTTATGATGCTTCTGGAGCCGCACAAAGCCATTCATCTCGATAAGTTCAGGGAATTATACGAGGCGCATTATAAAAAACTTGCCAAGGGTGAGCAGGGTAATATGATGCATTGGTTAATTAATTACTGTCTCTACAATATGGAGCTGAATGAGAATAAGTACAAAAAAATAGTCTTTGAATTAAATCAATTCAGGTTAAGCGAAGGTATCACATTTTTTCCCGGTGAGCTCTTATCAAAAGTTACCTATCTGCAAATTCTTAATTCTGCAATAGATATTAATGAAACTGAATGGGCGCTGAATTTTATTAAGGAATATACCCCTAAACTGCTGCCTGAGATCCGGGAATCGATGAGATGCATGGCTTACGCTTTCCTGTATTTTCATACTAAAGAATACCGGAAAGTCATAGAAAATTTAAATAAAGTAGAATTTATTGATATCAGGGATAAGCTCCAGACAAGGGTAATTTCCGCAAAATCATATTATGAGCTTGGTGAAACAGAAGCCCTGCTGAACATTATTGATTCTTCGAAACACTTTATTGTTAATAATCCATCCGTTTCTGAAGTTGTACGGAGGCACCTTCATAACTTTTTTAAGTATTTGCAGAAACTGGTTTTGGTAAAAGAAAGCCGGGATAACGCGGAAATACATGTTTTGAAAAATAAGATCGGCAATATCAAAGAGATCTCGGGGAAAGAATGGCTGCTGGAAAAATTAACAGAACTTGAAAACAGGAAATAAATGCATTTACATTCATAACTTAAGAGTGAAAGAGTTTTCATGAAAGATTCCCAGATAATAAAAATACTCCGGACGTTTTCAAAACCCGAAATGAGATCTTTTGAAAGATTCGTGAATTCACCCTACTACAATACAAGCGAAAGCACGTCAAAACTATTTGCTGCACTGCGGAATTTTTACCCGGCGTTTTCAGATGAAAGCTTAACAAGGCAGAGACTGTTTGCTAGTATTTACGGAAGAAGAATTTACAGCAATGAGCTCTTCAATAAGCTTTCTTCTAACCTCCTTAAACTTTCGCTTGAATTTATTTCGGTAACCAATAATACTTTAAAGCATTATAACCTGCTTAGAGGATTAAGGAAGAAAAGGCTTGGCAGTCTGTTCAGATCAAATTTCTTAAAAATTGTGCGGGAGCTTGAGCGCGTAAACGTGAATGAAGGAGATACTATATACCAGGTGCTTGTCAACATGGAAAACAGGAACTTCGATCTCGATACCGATAAATATTTCGGTCTCGAGATCTCCGGCATGCGCAATATGGAGCTGAATACTGTGTATTTCCTCGAACGCGTGGCTGCTAATTATATAGAAAAGACCAATATTGGGGTCAAACAGGAAATTAAAGAAAGCAGGATCATAACGAAGCTGAATGAGAATATTGACTACGAAGGCATGTATGAGCAGATCAATAACTCTGAGTTGTTCTACAAAAAACGGCTGATGCATTATTTATCCATGATCCTTCTTCACAAAAACAGGGATGAACACTTCTACCGTGAAATAAAAGCATCCCTGTTGGATACACCTTTGTGGGATGTTGATATAATAAACCTTGGCTTCATTTACCTCCTTGATTTTATTACTTACAAAATTAAAGCCGGAGACGATTCCTACCTGCACGAAAGGCATTTGGTTTATAAAAAGATAGAGCATGATTCCTTTGCTTCCGGAAATGTGAAGATAATTTTTACTTTCTTCAGGAATTTCATTCTCTCAGGCATTAATACCGGGGATTATGAGTGGTCTAAATATGTTCTGAATAAATATATTGACGCAATCGAAGAAAAAGGCAACCCGGGGATAAAGCTCTACTTTGAGTCACTGATCGCTTTTCACGAAGGTGATTTCCAAAAAGCGCTGGTATCCATAAATAAACTTGATCCCAAAAATATGGCTGTAGATAAATTCGGCCTGTTCTTTGATATCCGGTTCCTGAAGTTCAAAATTTACTTCGAGCTGAACCTGATCGAAGAATCACTGGCAATGATCGATTCGTTTGAACATTTCCTGAAGAAAGATACGAAAATAAATAAATCTGTTAAGCCTTCTTATGTAGGTTTCATAAAATACTATAAAAAGCTGATACAGTGCAGGATCAAGGAAGATTATTCTTCACTTGGTCTCATTATGGAAAAGCTTCAAAAAGATAAAGCAAATGAGAAGAAATGGCTCATGAAAAAAATAGAGGAATTGGCAATGAACAAAAATAAAAGAATGAGTTAACTTTACACAATTAATTTTATGAATTTGTATATATTTGTATAACAATTAAATTTATCAGCTGGCGAAGGCGTGATTGGATCCTTCGCTGGCGCTCAGGATTGAGGAAATGGATATAGCTATCGGTATTTGCCTTGGGCTCGGATTGGCTGCCAGCAGCGGATTCAGAGTGTTTGTACCGTTACTTGCCGCAAATATTGCTTCGCTTTCGGGGGTTGTTCATTTAACGGGCGGTTTTGAGTGGATGGGCTCCTGGCCTGCTTTTGCAGTATTTCTTTCTGCAACAGTGATAGAGGTTGGAGCTTACTACATCCCCTGGCTTGATAATGCACTGGATACAATTGCTATTCCCCTTGCCGCAATTGCAGGGACGTTATTATCAGTCGCATTCTTTACCGATCTTCCGCCTATGGTTCAGTGGACTCTGGGTATAATAGTCGGAGGAGGTTCTGCAGCAGTAATTAAAACAGGCGCAAGCATGGCGCGCCTGAAATCAAGCATATTTACTGCAGGATTTGCGAACTGGATCATAGCAACCATAGAGCATATTGCCTCAATTGTAATGAGCGTACTGACAATTTTCATCCCGGTAGTAATGGGAATATTTGCTCTCGGTGTGCTGGGATATTTTGGATGGAGGCTGAGTGTGAAGCGACCCCACCCCAGCCCTCCCCGAAGGGGAGGGAGTTGAATATTCTTTTCCAAAAATGTATTGATTCTATTTCACGCTCCGTTAGGAGCGAAATGTTTGTAACCTGATAATACAAAAGATATCTGAGCTCCGTAGGAGCGATATGTGAATTGATCTTTGACATCACTTAATAGGCATCCGGAACCATTACAAAACGGATCTGATCATTAATGATTTTGAGATCGAACCGAAACATGAACTTTGAATTCTTTATATTAAACATGCCGCTCCTACGGAGCTTTGATAATTTATGAATTCATTTTTTCTACAAACATTTCGCTCCTGGCGGAGCTATAAAAATCCAGCTTTGCAGGCAGGGTCATATGAATTATATTTTATGGGAAGAATTATTCATTACTCCCCGCGCCAATTAATTCCCCTCTTGAGAGGGGTGTCCCGATGTCCATGCGCAGCATCCTGTGGATCGGGATGGGGTGTGTAATAGTATGGATCCTTCACGGAGTTTATCCCGCACTTGATGCGGGATTCTCGAATGACAAAACAGGAAACCTAACCACTTATAATGAGGTTAAAGAAGAAAACCAGACCATTATCACACTATATGTCATTATTTATCAGAGATTTAAGAGATAACAACAGGCTTAGCGTTACTATAATACTCGCGCTTTCCTGTCTTTTGAGCGTATCGCTGGAATTATTCAGGGTTTACTATTCGGGCTCTTTTTCTTATCTTTTCCTGATTTGGAATCTATTCCTCGCAATACTTCCTTATTCAATCAGTACTTTATTCCTGTTATACTATAAAAAAATGAAGTCGTTTATTTTAATGGGTGTTATTTTGTTTTCCTGGCTTCTGCTTTTCCCCAATGCTCCGTACATTGTAACTGATTTTTTCCATCTTAACCCGGGACCTGAGGTACCGTACTGGTTCGATCTTGGCCTGATACTTTCATTTGCGTGGAACGGCTTAATGCTTGGATTCATTTCTCTCTACGATATACAGACTGCTCTAAGCAGGAGGTTTAGTGCAGTTAAAGGATGGGTATTTTCAATAGTATCACTGGTACTAGCAAGTTTTGGCATATATCTCGGACGGTATGAAAGATTCAACAGTTGGGATATTATTACAAATCCCGTTTCGCTCTTTATTGATATTGCAGACAGGCTCATTCACCCCTTCTCGCACCCGAGAACAATGCTGATGACAATATTATTTTCAATGCTGTTCATATTTGCATATGTAATGCTTGTAGCGCTTGTCAAACCCCGCAAAGCAGAGAATTAAGGGAATCCTTACTAACATACCGCTCCTACGGAGCTTGATGCAATTACTTGTTTCTTTTTTCTACAAACATGCAGCTCCTACGGAGCTAAGAATGAGACGTTTATTATGTCTTTTGTAATGGATTTAAACCTTCATCCCTGATTGTTATCTTTGCTTCTTACCGGAATAAATTACCAAACAATACTCATCGGATGGCTTAAAGTCATCCGATTAATATATTAAACAATAAATGGCTGATAATAAAATAATATTCTCAATGGTTGGGGTAAGCAAAACTTTCCCGCCGCAGAAGCAGGTTTTAAAGAACATTTATCTTTCTTTCTTTTACGGAGCTAAAATAGGAATCATCGGGCTTAACGGTTCAGGGAAATCGACTTTACTCAAAATAATGTCCGGAATTGAGGATAACTTCGACGGGGAAGTGCATTTCACAAAAGAGTATTCTATCGGACTGCTTGAGCAGGAACCTCATCTCGATGAAACCAAAACCGTGAAGGAGATAATCCAGGAGGCTGTACAGGAAGTGGTTGATATAATGAAAGAATACGAAGAAGTAAATAATAAATTCTCTGAGCCGATGGATGATGATGAAATGACAAAGCTGATTGAAAGACAGGGTGAGCTGACAGAGCTTATCGAGCACCATAACGGTTGGGAGCTTGATTCAAAGCTCGAGCGCGCAATGGATGCACTCCGAACCCCCGAAGGTGATGCACTTGTTAAGAACTTAAGCGGCGGTGAAAAAAGGCGTGTTGCTTTATGCAGGCTGCTTTTGAAAGAACCCGATATTCTTTTGCTTGATGAGCCTACAAATCACCTTGATGCCGAATCGATTGACTGGCTGGAGCAGCACTTAAAGCAGTATAAAGGAACGGTGATTGCAATTACTCATGACAGGTACTTTCTGGATAATGTTGCAGGCTGGATACTTGAACTCGATAGAGGAGAGGGCATACCATGGGAAGGTAATTATTCTTCATGGCTTGAACAGAAGACAAAAAGGCTTGAATCAGAAGAAAAGCAGGAATCGAAAAGAAGGAAGACCCTCGAGCGCGAGCTTGAGTGGGTAAGGATGTCACCGCGCGCAAGGCAGGCAAAATCAAAGGCAAGGCTTCAGTCATACGACCGCATGATGAATGAAGATACAAAACAGAAGGAAGAAAAGCTGGAGATATTTATTCCAAACGGTCCCAGGCTTGGCAACAAAGTAATAGATGCCCTCAAAATTAAGAAAGCATTTGGCGAAAAACTGCTTTTTGAAGATATGAACTTCGCTCTTCCTCCGGCGGGAATTGTTGGTATTATCGGTCCAAACGGTGCGGGTAAAACAACCTTATTCAGAATGATACTTGGTACAGAAAAACCTGATGCCGGCAAATTTGAAATTGGAGAAACGGTACAGGTTGGGTATGTTGACCAGGCGCATACCGAAATTGACCCTAAAAAAACAGTGTGGGAAGCCATCAGCGAAGGGCAGGAATTAATTGAGCTTGGTGGCAAAGAATTTAACAGCCGGGCTTATGTTGCAAGGTTTAATTTCAGCGGGGCGGATCAGGGCAAGAAAGTTGGAGTGCTCTCCGGCGGTGAGCGAAACAGGCTGCACCTTGCTTTGACACTCAAATCACAGGCGAATGTTCTGCTGCTGGATGAACCTACAAACGATATCGATGTAAATACTCTAAGAGCTCTTGAAGAAGCGCTGGAAAACTTTGCCGGTTGCGCGGTAATAATCTCTCATGACAGGTGGTTCCTAGATAGAGTAACAACTCATATACTCGCATTTGAGGGTGATTCCGAGGTCTATTATTTTGAAGGCGGGTACACTGATTACGAAGAGAACAAAAAGAAGCGTTTGGGAGATGTTGAGCCAAAAAGAGTAAGGTATAAAAAGCTTGTGGAGTAGTTTTCCGGGCCTTATATTATTCTATTCTAATGAAATTTCGCGGTTTTCTGAGCCCTTAATGTTCATCTATTTGAAACATTCAGGAAAATTTTTCCGTGAAAAACGTGCCGCAGGGGCTTTTATTATTCGGCAGTTATATTTAATTTTGCAAGCAATCACAAATAGAGATTTTTGATTCAGTTTTTAAAACGTTTCACAATAAAGACATTGAGTTCTGTATAAGCCGTTTACAGGCAGAGTTTTAATAAAAATATATTTAATAACTTAAACAAAATAATAAAATGTCTATTTTAGATCCGGTAGAAGGAGTTACATTAGAAGACTGGTCAACTGCGAATGCAAAGATGGTCTCGGGAAGCACAAAAGATGAAATTTGCAAGCTTCTGGGCATTGATGCCCCAAAATGGGACAGGGTCAACGAAGAATGGCTGACCAGAATGAAAAACGATACTTCTTTCACAATTTCAACAAAGTATGCAGCAGCATTCAACCAGTCAGCCTCAGGTAACCTGGGCAAAGGCTCGGCTAGCGCTGCGGAATCCATATCGTTTGAGAAATACATCGAATCGATGGTAGCTCAGGATGTACTTGGCAAGCAGGGCCGGGATGCGCAGGACGTGTTGAAAGATTTCGGAATGACTGTCGCCGATTATTCAAACGTAAGCTCATACTGGACAGGTAAGATGATGACAGATTTTTCGCTCGGCATGAAAATGAATAACCTGATGAACGAGTATAAAGCAAAGTATGAGGCAATGAAGACAGATTCACACAGCGATCTTGAATTCTAAAGGAGGAATTCAACCAAGGGAAAGATGCCCGGGGCTGGGGCTGATTCAATCAACAGCAGCCAATTTATGCAGAGACAATAAGGTAAACTCCGTTTTTAAATTGTCTCTGCATTTTTCTTTAATTTAATTTTAATCTATTAAAATGGATGAAGCGGTAAAAAGTTTCAGCAAAGAAATTGACGATGCATTTCAGTCTGCATGGCATGCAGCCAAAGGCGGGGACGCAAAGTGGAGTGAAATAATGAGCTCATACGGTGCAGAGCCGCTGCCTGATTCCGATAAGGAAAAACTCCTCAACTCGGAAATGAAAATTACACGCGGCGCATTTCCCATTGAGCTGAGGCGTGTATTCGAAAAGATAGGGGCTAAGCATCCGAATGATTACAAAAATTTCGCAATGGACTCAAAGATACTTGAGTATTACCAGAAGATAAAACCGTTTTCCGGGCTGGGTGATATTTTCTCGAACGCGGCTACGGGAACTCAAAAGTATTCACAGGGCCTGCAGAAGGAAAAGCACAGCACAATGAAATGCAAGAACTGCGGCGCACCCAGGCTTGAAGAGATGCAGTATGATAATTGTATGTTCTGCGGAAGCAAGTTGTTTGAACCGGCATAGGTTTTTTGAAAATCTGTTACGCCCGTTGTTGGTGTTTTCACCAACAACATATTTTTCGGGGTTCACCAAAAAAGTTAAACAAAAGGAAATCATATCATGGGAAATTCATCACCGGAAGTGCAGGCAATTGCAGAAAGATGGAACGGCTTTCTTAAGAAAATTGAAGCCCGCTATTATGAAGTGCTTCAGCAAACCGAAGCACCTCTGGACGGAGTTATCGGCAATATCCAGTATGATAATGTCATAATCCATAATATTGCTAACGGACTTAAGAACCAGACGGTAACACAGCTTTCAGAAAAAGTTGATGTGGCCGCTATTAAAGTTGAAGGCGAGCTGAAAAAAGCAGGAGCATCGAGCGACCTGGTTTACGGCGAAAGGAATAAGATACATGTATTAAAGAACTGGATGGAAATAGAATACCTGAAGTTCGAGGTCGGACTCTTTGCCAGGGCTGCAAATAAGATTCTGGAAAACGTTAAAAAACATATAGATGAAAATAAAATGCACCGCTGTACTCAGTGCGGGGCCGAGCTTCCGATAAATGTATTTTCGTTCATGGCAATTAACCTTAAGTGTGATAGCTGCGGCTCGGTGAACACTTACCAGCCGGATGACCGTGTTAAGGCGCTTGAGTATTATGTAATTACTCCCCTTGCCGAAGAAGCTGCGTTTTCCGAAAAACTGAAAGCAAGAACGGATAAGGGAGCAATGAAAGAATACTATAAAAAGTACTACGGGTATCTGATGGATAACGTTCCGGATAAAAAGTCATACTATGAGCGTGACTTGAACGAAAGGCTTACAAACCCGATGTTTATGATGTAAATAACGTACTTTGAAAATATTAACATTGAAGCAGGTCGTTGGTGAAAACATCAACGACTGCGAAACTGTTTTTTTTTGCCTTTTCGCGTTTCACGACTGCCTTTTCACATTTCACGTTAATCCCCTAATAATAGTTTACTTCAAAATTTATTATCTTATTATATTTGTATAACGAAAATCCGGAGAAAGGGTGTTTTCATGAAAAAGATATTTGTCATAATGCTATTTTTCATTTCGGTCAGCTATATTCAGGCTGACCAGCTGCAGTGGATAACAAAAGACCAGGCTAAGGAAACATATGATTACTTCAAAGAGCACGGCTTTAAGCAGATAATACTGTGGTGCGCATGCTGTGATAACGACCTGAAAATGCTTGTTAACGTAAAGGATTTTTCCTATAAGCCAGCCAGCGACCCGAATTTTTATGAATTCTATATTACCGGCGAAACTTATGACGGGAAGACCGTCAACCAGTCAGTTGATCTTGCATATGTTCATATAATGCGCGGAAGTAAATGGAGATGCCTCGGCAAAGAGCTGGGTTTTGAGTGCGATCCCTGCACAAAGGCGTTTAAATTCTGAAAAACATGACTGTGCTGATGAATAAACGGCCGGTTGTACTTGAAGGGAAAAGAGTAAAGCTTATTCCCTTAGAAGCCTGGCACAGCAAAGAATTGTGGGAAACTGCAAAGGATGAGACGCTGTGGGAGTTTTACACTTTCCGCAAAATGGAAAGTTTTGATAAGTTCAAGGAGTTCATTGACCATTCAATTGAAAGGATGGCCGCTGAGGTTGAGTTCACCTTTACCATAATAGATAACAGGATAGGCCGCATGATAGGCGGCACAAGCTTCCTCGACATTCAGCCTGAAACAAGATCGCTTGAGATCGGCAGGACATGGATAGCCAAATACCTGCAGGGCACCGGATTCAACGAAGAGTGCAAATTACTTTTGCTTGCGTTTTGCTTTGAGGAAATGAAAGCAATACGTGTGTTCTTTAAAACTGACAGCAACAATAAAAGGTCACAAAAAGCCCTCGAGAAGATCGGCGGAAAATACGAGGGAAAACTTCGCAACCATATGATAAGGGACGACGGAACCTACCGGCACTCGGCATATTACAGTATAATAGAGAGTGAGTGGGAATCGGTAAAAAAACTATTGTCTTCTAAAATCACCTGAAAAAACTTCTATAATTTACAAGCTTTATAAACATTATAAACTTTACGAACTAAATTATCAAAATCATGAAAAAAATTATAACAAGGTCAATATTATTAATCGTTGTATTTATGTTTCTGGCAGTCATGTCAGAAGGCTGCTCTTCGGGTAAATCTACAACAGAAAACCACTCGCCCGGCGGCACAGAGTGGATACTGGAAACAATGAACGGTACAAGTGTTATATCTCTCGACGATAACAATGTAACGTTGAAGTTTGATGAAACAACCGGCAGGATAAGCGGAAAAGGAAGCTGCAATTCGTTTTTCGGAAGCTATAAACTGGATGGTACAGCTTTAAAATTCAGTGAAATAGGATCAACTAAAATGATGTGTGATGATATGCAGATAGAAACTGATTACTTTGCGGCTTTAAAGAAAATCGATAAACATGAGATCAAAAGCGGCAAGCTGAGACTTTTAAGTTCATCTGCCGTTTTACTGATCTTCAGAAAGAAATAAAACAGAATCAGGATCTTCCCTCCCGCAGATACCGTGGATTTTCGCAGATATTCAATGTCTGTTTTAGATTTGTCTGCGCTATCTGCGGGAAATTTTATATTCACTATTAATTCATGTATTGCTCTTTGCCCGGGCACAATTTATTAATTACACATTTATCGCAGAGTGGTTTCTTCGCTTTGCATACCTGTCTCCCGTGCTCACCAACAAGATGTGAGTATCTCACCTGCAAATTATCGGGAATGATCTCTTTCAGTTCCGCTTCAATTTTTTCGGGTTTATCTGAATCCGTTAATCCAAGCCTTGTGGATACACGCATAAGGTGAGTATCGGTCATAATTGCAGGAACGCCGTAGCAGTTGCCAAGCACTACATTGGCGGTTTTTCTGCCAACTCCCGCCAGTTCAACAAGCTTTTCCATCGTTTCGGGGACTTTGCCGCCATGTTTTTCAACCAACGTTTTCGAGCAGTTAATAACGCTTTTTGTTTTATTGCGGTAAAAATTTATTGAGTTTAATTCCTTTTCAAGATCTCCGGGCTTTACCTTCAGAAAATCAGCCGGTGTTTTATACTTTTTGTACAGCGGTCCCATGACTGCATTTACCCTTTCATCGGTGCATTGTGCCGCCAGTAAAGTAGATATAAGCAGCTGAAAAGGGTTATCATGATTAAGCCTGCAGCCTGCATTTGGGTACTCCGTTTCAAGCAGACCCGTTATTTTAAGCGCTCTTGACTTTTTTTGATTCGGTGATTCAGCCATAGATATTTTTGTTTTATTATTACAAATATAGGATAATGGAGGGAATAAATATGTGGTTTAAAATACGGATAATAGGTAAATTTGGTCAAAATACTAAAATGTTTTCCCCCGGCATTAAATTAATTAAAACATAATGAAAACCTACGGCGTTTTATTTTTATCATTACTGCTATTAAACTGTATCTCCGCTAACTCACAGGTTACAGAAAAAAATTACCGAATATATTCCACTCAGCTTGCCAAAGAAGTAACTCTTGATGATATTGCGCGTGATATGGCCGCTTACGATGTGCTCTTCTTTGGTGAGGAGCATAATGATTCCGCAGCGCATTACTTAGAGGCTGCAATGCTCGAAGCATTATACCGGCAATATGGAAGCGCCGTAACTCTTTCCATGGAAATGTTTGACCGCGATGTGCAGGTTATTGTAAATGAGTACCTTTCCGGCGCACTTCGGGAGAAGAGCTTCATTAAAGATTCCCGGGCATGGAAAAATTACAGGGATTACCGCCCGATGGTCGAATTTGCCAAAGAAAAACATCTTGATCTCCTTTGCGCAAATGCGCCTTCGCGCTATACAAATCTGGCAGGCAGAAAAGGGCAGTCAGCCCTTATGGAATTGTCCGATGAATCAAAGAAATATTTTGCGCCGCTGCCCTATGATACTGCCGAAGGAAAATATTATGAAAAACTGATGTCGGTTACCCATGATACACCTGCACCAAATGATACGGCGAAGAATCAGCCTGTAGTGCCGCCAACCAACAGCTTCAGCATGGTAATGGGGCAATCGCTCTGGGATGCTACCATGGCATACTCAATAACCGGTTATTTAGGGGAGCATTCCGTAAACAAGATCTTCCAGGTAAACGGAAGATTTCACAGCGATGAAAGGTTTGCGGTAGTAACACAGCTGAAGAAGTATTCGCCTAATACTAAGGTGCTTATTATTTCCTGCGGATCAGATAATTCATTTTCAACGGGCAAAATCGACTGGAACAAATTCTCTCAGCTTGGTGATTATATTATCATAACTGATCCGAAGCTGCCGAAGACTTTCGATGAATAAAATACTCATCCGCAGGGCAGTTGAAAATGATCTTCCGGCAATAACGGAACTGTTCCGCTCGACCATTCAGAGTATCAACTCGAAAGACTACACAAAAGAGCAGATTGAGGTCTGGTCAGCCGGTGCTGGTAATACCAAAAGATGGCAGGAAAGCATTGAAAAACAACACTTTATTGTAGCGGAGGTACAGGGAGTTATTGCCGGATTCGGCTCAATTACCACCGATGGCTATCTTGATTTCATGTATGTGCATAAGGACTATCAGCGCGTTGGAATTGCAAGTGTTCTCCTTTCTGAAATTGAAAGAAAAGCTATCAGTCAGAAAAATACCGAAATATATTCTGACGTAAGCAAGACAGCAAAAGGATTCTTCGAAAAAATGGGTTATCATTGCAGGGAGGTTGTTAAAGACAAGGCTGTTAACGGAGTAATATTTGAAAATAATGTTATGGTAAAAAAATTATAATAGAATAAATAAAATTCAATAAAATAATGACAGCAAAAATAGCGGTTGTAACAGGCGGAAGCCGGGGGCTTGGCAGGAACATGGCAATGAGGCTTGCAGAAAAGGGTATCGATACTGTTATAACCTACAACACAAAAAAGGATGAAGCAAAGAGTGTTCTTTTTGAGATCGAATCTCAGGGCAGAAAAGCGGCTGCTTTGCATCTCGATGTATCAGACCTCAGGAGTTTTGATAAATTCAGCGCTGAACTTACGCAAACGCTCAAAGATAATTTCGGCACGGATAAATTTGATTTTCTCGTCAATAATGCCGGCATGGGTGCAACCATTCCGTTTGCCAGCGCAACTGAAGATGATTTCGACAGGCTGCTTAATGTACATTTCAAGGGGGTTTATTTCCTTACGCAGAAAATGCTTGCAGTTATGAATGACGGGGGAAGCATAATCAATATATCAACAGGCACGACAAGATTCTGCAACCCCGGTTACTCCATTTACGCCTCGATGAAGGGCGCTATTGAAATATTCACAAAATATCTTGCCAAGGAGCTGGGTCCCCGCAAAATTGCAGCAAACGTTGTTGCTCCGGGCGCTACCGAAACTGATTTTAACAATGCGGTCATTCGCTCGAACCCTGAAATAAAATCGAGAATAGCTCAGAATACAGCGCTCGGCAGGGTGGGGCAGGCAGAAGATATCGGCGGCATTATAGCGTTTTTGTGTACTGAAGACGGCAGGTGGATAAACGGGCAGAGAATTGAAGCTACAGGAGGCGTTTGGCTGTAACGCTATTGGAGAGTTCAATGAAATTTAAAGCTGTTCTGTTCGATCTTGTGGGCACGACTGTAATTGAAAAGCCGGGAACGATAATCGGCTGCTTTGATGATGCATTCAAGGCAAACAATGTTGAAATTGATATGGATTTCCTGCTCTCGCACCGCGGCAGGGGGAAGAAAGAAATTATCGAATCTCTTTTAGAAACACGCGGAATTCCTAAGGAAACAACTCTTAAGGTGTATGATGATTTCAGGCGCAATGTTGTGTCACGTGTATCTGATTTTTCTTCTGCTCCCGGCACTGACGAAATATTTTATTATGTGAAGTCACTGAATATTAAGCTCGGAATCGGAACGGGGCTGCCGCGAAGTATCTTCGAACTTATTTCCCTGCAGCTGGGGTGGAATGATGGAATGTTTGAATATGTCGGCATTGCCGAGGAAGTTGGTACAGGGCGCCCTGACCCCGCAATGATAATCCAAATGATGAAGAAGCTGGATATTAATTCGGGCAGTGAATTTCTGAAAGTGGGCGATACAGCTGCTGATATACAGGAGGGGAAAAATGCCGGAGTAAGAACTGCGGTGATACTTTCGGGGACGCAGGATAGCGATATGCTGAGAAATGAAAAGCCCGATTATGTTCTGGAATCATTATCAGATATTAAAAAAATCATAAAACAGTAAGTTGTATATATGAATATCGAAATGTTCGAAGTTATCCTTTACGTAAAAAACCAGCAAATAAGCAGGGAATTCTATACAAAAGTGCTTGGTATGGAGCCAACGCTTAATGTACCTGGAATGACGGAATTCACAATTGCGGAAAATTTGAAACTTGGGCTTATGCCGGAGGATTCAATAGCCGGAATCCTGACACCAAAAGCCCCTCATCCTGCAACGGGCAGCGGCATTCCGAGGTGTGAACTATATGTTTATACGGATGATATTGAGAAAAAATATAAAAAGGCAGTTGAAGCCGGGGCTAAGGAAATCCGCCCGATTGAGTTAAGAAACTGGGGTGACCGTGCAGGGTATTTAGCCGATCCGGACGGCCATATAATAGCTTTTGCCGAAAAGAGCTGACATGTTTATTATCCTTCTCTCTGCTGAATCATATATTTCAGAATTTCTATAGAATCATATAGTATATTAGCATATGAAAATTTTTCTCGTTGAAGACGAAACTGCCCTTGGAGAGTCTGTCATTTCTTTCCTGAAAACAGACGGATATTTGTGCGAATGGGTGAAAGATTTCGATTCGGCCTTTGATAAGGTTTTTTTGTATGAGTATGACTGCGCGTTGATAGATATTACGCTGCCGGGTGGAAGCGGGCTAAAAATAGTTGAAGCGATCAAAAAGAATTATCCTAAAACAGGCATAATAATCATTTCGGCAAAGAATTCAATTGACGATAAAATTACAGGCCTTGATATTGGCGCAGATGATTACCTGACGAAACCATTTCATCTGGCCGAGCTTAATTCCCGTATCAAATCCGTTTTACGAAGAAGAAACTTTGAGGGCAGCAGTGAGATCCTTTTAGGGAACCTGAAAATTATTCCCGGTCAAAAAGGAGTTTTTGTAAATGATCTGGCAGTTAACCTTACAAAGAAAGAATTTGCATTATTGTTGTTTTTTGTTTCCAATAAGAACAGGGTATTAACAAAGGAATCAATTGCCGAACATTTGTGGGGTGATATGGCAGATATGGCTGATTCGTTTGATTTTATATATTCACATATAAAGAACCTGCGCAAAAAGATCACTGATGCCGGCGGTGAAGATTTCATAAAATCTGTATACGGAACGGGTTATAAACTCTCAATTCAATGAAATTACTCACCAAAACAAGTTTATATTACCTTATTTTTACCGGATTTATTTTTGCCGCTTTAGGTATTGTTTTTTACATACAGCTTAAAGATATCATTGATGAAGACTTCACCGAAAATCTGTATCTGGAAAAGGACGTAATTAATAAGTTTGTACTGGATTCTGGCAAACTTCCGGAACAGCAGTTATATCTTGGTGATAACGTTACTTTTCTTAGAACAGGGCATCCGGTTGACGGGTATTTGAAAGACACCCTGCTAATTAACCCGCTGGAAGATGAAGAACAATTGTTCCGGCAGCTGGTATTCCCTTTAAAAATCAAGGATCAAAACTATACTGCAACTATCAGCAAGCCGATGTTTGAATCAGAAGACCTGGTGGAAAATATTGTTTACCCGTTTACAATTTCGGCATTTATAGCAATGGTCATCCTTTTTGTTTATACATGGGTCCTTCAAAAACAAATGTGGAAACCGTTTTATGGTACGCTAAAGGAGTTCGGACAATTTGACGCGAAACAAAATACCCCGCTCCGTTTCGCCACGGCAAAAACACTTGAGTTCAGGATGCTGAACGATGAAATTGAAAAAATGACGGAGAAGATGGCAAGTGATTACAGAAACCTCAAGGAGTTCACTGAAAATGCTTCACATGAAATGCAGACCCCCCTTGCAATAATCCGTTCAAAAATGGAGTTAATGATACAGTCAGAAAACTTAACAGCGGGACAGGCAGAAACAATTATGGAAATGTTTACATCCATAACAAGACTTTCAAAATTAAATGAGTCGCTGCTTCTTCTTGCAAAGATAGAAAACCGTCAATTCCCCGGTAATGAATCGGTAAAATCAGAAGATATTATCAACAGGAAGCTGGGCTACTATGAAGATATGATAAATTTCAGGAAACTCTCCGTTGAAAAAATTCACAATGCATCTCCTCAAATAATCATGAACGCATATTTAGCCGATATACTCTTCAGCAACCTTATCCATAACGCAATAAAACATAATCTGAATGACGGTAAAATAATAATTGAGTTTAATTCTGATTCAGTTGTTATATCAAATACAGGGAACAGGCCTTCGGGTGACCCGGAAGATATGTTCCGAAGGTTCCGTAAGGAAAGCGCCTCAAACGATTCGGCGGGGCTGGGTTTGGCTATATCGAAGAAGATCTGTGAGGCAACCGGATTCGGAATTACTTATAAATACAATGAAAATTTACATAAAATTACAGTATTTTTTAAATAATTCAGTATTTCTACAAATTTTTAAGTTATTTTTGTAATATATCTTTCTAAAATTAAACCGGATAATTACCATGAAAAGAACTATCATAATATTAATCCTTCTTTGCATTACATACATTTCAAATGCACAGAAACTTAAGGAATCAGATGTTCCTGCTGCCGTAAAAAATGCGTTTACATCAATGTATCCTTCTGCTTCATCTGTTAAATGGGAAATGGAAAACACTCAGTACGAAGCTGAGTTCAAAGAAAGCGCAGTTGAAACATCTGTTATTTTTGATGCTGCCGGTACATATGTGCAGACAGAAGTTGAAATAGCCGTAAAAACCTTACCCGTAGCTGTTGGCGAGTACTTATCAAAAAATGTCCCGGGCAAGAAAATAAAAGAAGCTGCAAAGATCACAGATGCAAAAGGAACAGTAACATACGAAGCAGAAGCTGGCGGGACCGATTACCTGTTTGATGCTAACGGTGGGTTTCTGAAAAAAGATTCTGACGGTCCGGAAGACAAAGATGATGATGATAACAAAAAATAGGATTATTTGATACGCCTTGACGGTCAGTAAATGTTTGTTTAGGGTATACGTAATGAAAATTTGAATAAGGAAAATAATTTTAATAAAATACCCGAACTGACACTCCTGTTCTGGGTTATGAAGATTTGCGCTACAACCCTCGGTGAAACCGGGGGTGACCTGCTCTCAATGACTTTAAATGTCGGTTACTTTGCCAGCACTATGATCTTTTTTGGCTTTTTCCTGGTAACGGTATTTGGGCAGCTAAAAGCAAAGAAATATATTCCCTTATTATACTGGTCTGTGATAGTATCTACAAGCACTGCAGGAACAACGATGTCAGACTTCATGGACCGTACGCTTGGCCTGGGTTATACAATTGGTGCCGCAATATTAGTAACAGCTCTGATGTTGATCCTTGCTTTCTGGTATCTCAGCGAGAAATCGCTATCCGTTACGAATATCAAAACATTTAAAGGCGAGTTATTCTATTGGATAGCTATTTTATTTTCAAATACACTTGGCACCGCCTTAGGGGATTTCCTTGCAGATGATTCCGGTTTAGGATTTTTAGGAAGTAACCTGTTAATTTCCTCAGTGCTGATCTTAATTGTGCTGGCATATTATCAAACAAAGATTTCCCGGATTGTGTTATTCTGGATAGCATTTGTTCTGACGCGTCCTTTTGGGGCAACATTCGGAGATGTATTAACAAAGCTTCCGGAAAAAGGGGGACTGGATTTGGGTACGATCGGTGCATCGCTGGTTTTTGTAATAATTTTGGCAGTACTGATTATTTATGAAACATACTGGAAAAGGAAACCGGCATTAGAAGCAGCATAGCTTTGAATTAAACTTGTATTTTTTTCACACAGAACTTAGCGATGATAACCGGTTTATGCTGCATAGAAAAGTATTCTTTATTTTAACCTTAATGGTTTCTCTTGCCTCCAAAATTCTTTCCCAGGGAGGTCCTCCGATGATCACAGATGACCCTTATCCCGTTGAAAAATACCACTTGGAGCTTAATCTGGGTTTGACAGGTGAATTCTTAAATTCAGCTCAGTTATTAGAAGCTCCCTTAATTGACTGTAATTACGGGATTAACAACAGGATGCATCTTAAATTCGAGACCCCAATTGTGATCAATCATCAAAATGGAATCACTGTGGCAGGTTTTGGTAAATCAAGCATAGGTGTTAAATGGCTGATATATGAAAATATAAAGAGTAAGTTTGGATTTGGCATTTTTCCAGCGGTAGATTTCAATATACTTAATTCTTCTGTTGAGCGTGGACTCAGCAATAGAGGTATTCAATTTATTTTACCGGTTTCGGTAATGAAAACTTTTGGCAATTATAATCTTGTTCTCCAGGTGGGAAGGGTTTTTTCAAGTATTGATAATGGTGAATGGCATTATGGATTTCTAGCCGGTTTAATGTTTTCGGGTAAGGTGGAAGCCGATATTGAATTAGCTGGTAATTCAAAACCTGATGTAACCGGAAATCAGGCTTTTTTAAATGCAGGGCTAAGATATGGCTTAAGTAAAGCAATAACTCTGCTTTTTTCAGGCGGCAAACAATTAATATCCCCTGAGGGTGAAGAAAAATCCATTATTGTTTTTTTGGGTACAAGACTATTCTTT
Organism: Ignavibacteria bacterium; assembly: GCA_025451455.1. GTDB lineage: Bacteria > Bacteroidota > Ignavibacteria > Tepidaquicellales > OLB5 > OLB5. The sequence goes on along the minus strand of JANWKI010000070.1, from coordinate 15,219 downwards.
TAAAACCCACCGCCCGTAAAACCATTTGTGTGAGATGTCTCAAAACGTGATAAAACTAATCACTTGCAGAAGATATTATTAAATTTAAATTACGGGTAATTATCGTTAATTTTGCATTAGAGATACACCAACCGAATGATTTTCAAAATTTAGAAGGCGGGTAATATCATGCTGCAAAAATATAACATCGAAGGCGGCAAGCTTAAAGAGGGAACGGGTGATGAATGCTCCGTATGGGTTTATACCAATCCAGGCGCGGAGGATAACGAGATGATCTCGAAAACCTATGATATAGATAAGCATACTCTTGAATCGGCCCTTGATCCCGATGAAGTATCACGTATTGAGTTTGAAGACGAGAATATTTTTATCATATGGAAGCGGCCGAAAAATTATTTAAGCTCCGATAACCTGCTATTCGGAGTATCGTCAATGGGTCTGTTTTTGCTTCAGCACAGGCTTGTGGTTGTGCTTCCGGAAGATATCTTTCTTTTCGACCAGAAGCATCAAAGCCCGGTAAAGGAGCTGATGGATATAGTGATAAATTTCCTTTATACATCCATCCGCCATTACCTGGATCACATCAAAGCTATCCGTATTATATCCCGCGAGATACAGATCAAGCTGAACTCTTCCATGGAAAACGAATACCTCCTTCAGATGTTCAACCTTAGCGAAAGCCTGATTTACTATATTAATGCAATCAGCGCAAATCTTACGGTGCTTATCAAGCTTCGGAATTACTTCGAAAAATCCGCTGTATCAGAGGAAAGAAAAGATACGATGGAAGATATTATCATAGAAAATAACCAGTGCTTAAGGCAGGCAGAGATCTCTTCATCGGTGCTCTCCGGGTTAATGGATGCGCGCGGGAATATCATAAACAATAATATGAACGTGCTTATAAAGAACCTGACGATGATAAATATTATTTTCCTTCCTTTGAACCTGCTTGCAGGCATCGGGGGAATGAGCGAATACAGCATGATGACAATGGGTATTGACTGGAAGCTCTCATACGGTTTGTTCATGGGCGCCATGTTCATTATCGGCTGGATAACACTGATATTCATTAATAAGATAAATGTTGCGGGACAATCAGCCAAACGCATAAAGCGCTCGCTATACGATATCCTCCTCCGCAGAAAAAATCCGGCCGGTTAAGGCTTCTGTTTAAACTATGTTAGAGATTCAAATACACATTTTAATCTGTCAATGAGAAAATATCTATTCTTATTCATAGTATCATTTTTCTGTTTCTGTACAGGCCGCTTACCGGCGCAGCAGATGAACTCCGCAGAAATTTTGCAGGGGATTGAAAAACTGAACACTGTTGGTTCTGTACTTTATATAGCTGCACATCCTGATGATGAAAACACGGAATTTCTTTCGTATTTATCGAGCGGAATGAAATTACGAACAGGATATCTTTCGCTGACACGGGGTGATGGCGGACAGAACCTTATCGGCAAAGAACAGGGCGAGGCTTTGGGATTATTACGGACACAGGAGCTTCTGGCAGCCAGAAGAATTGACGGGGCGGAGCAGTTCTTTACGCGTGCATATGATTTTGGCTATTCGAAAAATCCCGATGAAACATTCGGGTTCTGGAATAAAGACAGCGTGCTTGCCGATGTTGTCTGGATTATCCGGAAGTTTAAACCGGATGTCATAATAATGCGCTTCCCCACAACCGGCGAGGGCGGGCACGGACATCATACGGCATCGGCAATTCTTGCAGTCGAGGCTTTTGACGCTGCAGCAGACCCAACACGCTTCCCTGAACAGCTTGACTATGTTTCAACATGGCAGGCAAAGAGATTATTCCTGAACACATTTAATTCCGGAGAGATAAATATGACCTCTCCCGACCAGCTTACTATAGATGTTGGCGGTTTCAACCCGCTGCTAGGAATGTCATACGGCGAAATTTCAGCTTTGAGCCGCTCAATGCACAAAAGCCAGGGGTTCGGGAGCGCAAGGAACAGGGGAAGCGCGATAGAATATTTCAAGCTTATTAAGGGAGAGCCCTGCAGTACCGGACTTTTTGAAGGCATTGATATAAGCTGGAACAGGATTAACGGCGGAGCTGATATCAGTAATTCAATTGATGAGATAATAAGCAGTTTTGATCCGAGTTCACCGCAGACTTCTGTACCGAAGCTGATTCAACTGTATTCAAAACTTTCCCCGTTGGATGACCGGCAAGACCGGCAAAACTGGAAACAACTGAAGCTGGATGAAACCAAAGAGCTTATTCTCGCCTGTGCAGGAATATGGCTTGAAGCAAATACTGCGGAATATTCAGCGGTACCCGGCGATACGATTGGCTTAACGTATGAAATTATTTGCCGGAACCTTGAAGGAGTTAAACTTGTAAGAGGTTACCTTACCGGAGCTTATGATACCGGGCCGGATATAATGCTTGAGAAAAATGTTTTGTATAAAACTCGGAAAACAATTAAGATAGACGGCTCTGCAAATTATACGAATCCAAACTGGCTGAACGATCATCACACACAGGGGCTTTACAGTGTAAATGACAGAATGAGGCTTTCGATGCCTGAGGGTGAGCCTGGCGCAATTGCCGGATTTGTACTGGAAATTGACGATCTTACCTTTCCAGTAATAAAAACCGTGCATTATAAATATACCGACCCGGTTAAAGGCGAAATTTACAGGCCGTTTGAAGTACTGCCTCCTGTTACGGTTAATCCCACAGAGAAAGTCTACGTGTTTGGTGATACCCGCCCTAAGCAAATAACTCTCCGCATAAAGGCAAACACTCAGAATATCAGCGGAAGAGTTGAGGCAAATGTTACGGCCGGCTGGCATGTTGAGATAAAAAAACCCGGGTTCACTCTGCAGAACAAGGGCGAAGAGATAACGGTTGAAGTTACTGCAATACCGGAAGAAAATGCGCCGCAGGGAAAACTTGAGTTAAGTGTAAATATCGGGGGGGTAAGCTATAACAAAAGCATTCGCAGAATAGAGTATGATCATATACCCTGCCAGTTTATTTTAAGCGATGCGGAAGTAAAGCTGGTTAAAGTTGATCTGAAGAAACCTGCAGGAAGAAATAATATCGGTTACATTCAGGGAGCGGGTGATGACGTTCCGGCAAGCCTGAAACAGATCGGCTATAAGGTTACAATTCTGACTGACGACATGCTCTTAGACGATGACCTCACGAAATACGATGCAATTGTAAGCGGAGTGCGCGCATATAATGTTAATGAACGCCTGCAGGTGCATTACAACAGACTGATGGATTATGTAAAGCAGGGCGGGAACCTGATAGTTCAGTACAATACAAGTAACCTTATCGGACCCGTTGTTGCGAAGATTGGCCCGTATCCCTTTAATATATCAAGAGACCGCGTCACAAATGAGAATGCAGAGGTGAAATTCATTAAACCAAATCATATTGCTATAAACGAGCCCAATAAAATTACTGCTGCGGATTTTGAAGGATGGATACAGGAGCGCGGTACATATTTTGCCGGCGATCTTGACCCGAAGTATGAAACGGTACTTTCCATGAATGATCCGGGTGAAGAAGCCAAAGAGGGCAGCCTGATAATTGCAAAATACGGGAAGGGAAATTTTGTTTATACCGGACTGGTTTTTTTCAGGGAGCTTCCCTCGGGCGTTCCGGGCGCATACAGGCTGTTTGTGAATCTGCTTAGCCTTCCGGTAGAAAGGTAATAGGGTGCGGTCATCAATATTTAGTTATTGGTGAGAACACCAACAACGGCGGTAAGCTTTTCCGCGCAAATCTGCGGTATCTGCGGGAAATATTTTATTGTTAATTGCTAATTGTTAATTGAACTCCACTGTTACTATCTTTCTTTCGCCTTCAACCGTTGTCTTAACATTTTTAATGAAATTAAGTTTCCGGGTTTTGTGTATTTCCCCTGCTATATCTCCCCCTTTAACTGTTATCAGCTTGCCGCCGGGTTTGATGAGCTCTTTTGACCACATGCAAAGATCCTGAAGTACTGCAACCGAGCGAGAGACAACATAATTGAAGTATTTTATATATGTATCTGAATTCTCAGCTTTAAATCCCCCTTTATCCCCCTTTTCAAAGGGGGATTTCACAGAAATAAGATCTTCGGCTCTTGAGCAAATTGCTGTTACGTTTGTTAAGTTCAGTCTTTTCAAAACATCACTTACAACATTTATTTTCTTCTGTATTGAATCAACCAGCACAAGCTCGGCTTCCGGGTGGTGAATTGCAATAACGATACCGGGGAATCCCCCGCCGGTGCCGAGATCGAGTATCCTGATATCTTCGCGGAAATCAATTTCTCCAAGGAAAAGCCTGCTATCGGCAATGAGATCTAGCACGCTGGTTTTTTTGCGGGAAACGAGGTTTATTTTCACGTTCCACTCCATTAAAAGGCTGTTGAATTCCTCCTCTTTGACCAGAGCCTGCCAGGTTGTGTTTTCGTTGACCATTGTTTTTTAAAAGCTATTTATGTTGTCTGCTTTGCTCATCAATCCCCATTTTGACTAAAAGTCTGTTTCGAGTATTTGGTTAAATTGCGGATAAAAGAGGGATTTAATAATTCTTCCCCCTTTTCAAGGGGGACTTCTAAAGAACAAAATCGCAATTTGTGTTGATTAATGCAGTAGCCTGAATTATACCGTAATTTTTCAATATATTAAGGTGTTTTGAGGCATTATATTTGTATAGGTGAGTCTGTGAATCAGATAAACCTGCCTTCCTCCATATCGCTCTCCGGAAAAAGAGAGCGCAGCAGAAAAAAAATCAACCCAGCTAAAATACACCAATTAATCATTGGTTTTTACAATTCTTTTTATACCTTTCTATACTATGAAAACAGCAATCGTTTACAAGACTAAACACGGGACAACCGAAAAAGTAGCGAATCTCATCGCTAAAAAATTAAACAAGGAACAGGTTGACCTTTATAACCTGCTCGATGACAGCTCCCCGGAACTGGCGGGGTATGAGAGAATAATTATCGGCGGCTCCATTCACGTAGGCAACATACAGCGCGGAATAAAAATATTCTGCGAAGAGTACCGGGACCTGCTGCTTGATAAAGAGCTTGGCCTGTTTATCTGCTGCATGGACCCGGATGAAGGAATCCGGAAGCTTGAATTTGAAGGCGCCTTTCCCGCAGAATTGCGTGAGCACAGCCGTGCATGCGGAATCATGGGCGGAGAGTTCCTGTTTGAAAAAATGAATTTTCTCGAAAAACTGGCGGTAAAGAAAATAGCGAAAAAAGAAAAAACCGTTTCGGAAATTGACCGCGGCGCTATTAAAAAATTTTCCGAAGCATTGATGGCGGTGTAGGGTTTATGGATTATTATATAAGTGTTTCTTACCCTTTCATATAAATGCTCAGAACAGATACGTCTGACGGCGAGACGCCGGAAATGCGTGATGCCTGCCCTATCGAGCGGGGGCGGACTTTATTAAGCTTTTCCCTGCCTTCGGTCGAAAGTGATTTTATCTTATTGAAATCAAAAACTTCGGGTATTTCAACTGATTCCCTTTTCTCAAAACCTTCAACCTGCTCAAACTGCCTCTGTATATAGCCTTCATACCTCAGCTCAATTTCAATCTGATTCATAGCATCAGTGTTTTCTTTGAGCCTTGATGCAAGTGTGTTCTCATTAAAGTAATCAAGCTTAAGCAGATCGCCAAGCACCGTTTCGTTGCGTTTAATGATCTGCGAGAGCAGGTCCGATTGTTTCAGCGGGCTTGAGCTAATGCCTTCAAGATAACCGTCAACTTCGGCAGGAGGAATGTAAGTTGATTTAAAGTACTCTATCCCCTCTTTAATCAGCTTAGTTTTATCAATGCTCAGCTGATAAACGTCATCCGGTATCAGGCCGAAATTACGGCCGTACTTCATTAAGCGCTCTGCCGCATTATCCTGCCTCAGGATCAGCCGGTACTCGGCGCATGATGTAAATATTCTGTACGGTTCATCGGGGGTTTTGTTTATCAGGTCATCAATCAGTACGCCGATGTATGCCTCGCTGCGTTTGAGGATAAAAGGTCCCTCCCCTTTTATCTTAAGGGCTGCGTTAATTCCGGCAACGAGCCCCTGTGCTGCAGCTTCTTCATATCCCGATGTTCCGTTTATCTGTCCTGCTACATACAGCCCTTCTACCAGCTTCGTTTCCATTGTAAGCTTCGTCTGGTATGTCGGCAGGAAATCATATTCCACCGCGTAACCGGCACGGAGCATTTTTGCGTTCTCAAGTCCGGCAATAGTTTTAAGTGCACTCTGCTGAATTTCCGCAGGAAGGCTTGAAGAAAATCCGTTCATGTAAATTATGTTTGAGCTCAGGCCTTCGGGTTCGAGAAATATCTGGTGGCGAAGTTTATCGGCAAAGCGGAAAATTTTATCTTCGATGGATGGGCAGTAACGCGGACCGGCTCCGGTAATTCTTCCGGTGAACATTGGTGAATCATCAAATCCCGTGCGGAGAATTTTGTGCGTCCTGTCATTTGTATAAGTAAGGTAGCAGGAAATCTGTCCAAGCTTTGGAAAACTGCCGTTAGAGAAAACAGAAAACGGCTGCGGGTCGTCGTCGCCCGGCTGCTCAGAGCAAACGGAAAAATCAATGGTATCCATCTGCAATCTGGGTGGTGTTCCGGTCTTTAGCCTTCCCGTTATAAATCCTTGGTTTAACAGATAATTAGAGAGGCCTTTGGCAGATTGTTCTCCAAATCTGCCGCCTTCTGCGGTAGAGTGTCCAGTATGCATAATTGCATTCAGGAATGTACCGCTTGTTATGATTACAGCCCGGCAGCTAATATCATATCCGAGCGAAGTAATGACTCCGCAAATTTTTCCAGATTCATCACGTTTAAGTTCATCAACTGTATGCTGAATTAATTCAATATTTGGGGAGCTTTCAATGTATTCTTTTGCAATTACCGAATACAGATCCCTGTCATTTTGACTGCGGGGTGACCAGATCGCGGGTCCCCTGGATTTATTCAGCAGCCTGAATTGTATTCCCGAATCATCGGCGATCCTGCCCATAACTCCACCAAGAGCATCAATTTCCTTGACCAAATGTCCTTTGGCAGACCCGCCAATAGCGGGATTACATGACATTCTGCCAATGGCATCAAGATCCATAGTAATCATTCCGACAGAACATCCCATTCTTGATGATGTCCACGCGGCTTCAATGCCGGCATGTCCGGCTCCGATCACTATTATATCGTAATATTTATTGTTTGGTTTAATCAATTAATTCCCAATTTATTGACCAATGTTTCACGTGCAACCTTAGGTAGATGCTTGGCACGCCCTAGCACCTTTTCTTCTTTGTGTCAGGCAAGTCAGACACCTACAGCAGAAAAAACAAATATTTACAATGTTTCACGTGAATCATTATAGCGAAAATGCTAAAAAATGCCTTTTTTCGAGTTTGCTGTGAACCTATGCTCCAAGCAATTGTGAGCTACTTGCCTATACAGAACCTCATGAAAATATTATTTAAGATATCAACATTTGCAGTTTTTCCAATGATTTCGGAAATGGCATCCATCGCTGCCCTAATCTCAAACGAAATCAGTTCGTTACCACCTCCACTAATTATCTGTTCTTTTGCATTAACAAGATATCCACAAGATTTCAACAATAAGTCCCTGTGCCTTTCATTGGTAATTATGATATCTGAGGATTCATTTGAGCGGATAAGGCTTCTGGCCTTTTCAACAATAGAATCTTGTAACTCCTGCATTCTTTCACCGGTCTTTGCTGATACACAAAGGCTGTCATACTTCCCGTTTGTTGCAATATCAAGCTTGTTGAACACTTTAATGATCTTCTCTGCAGGTACTCCCCTAACATATTCATCAGCAATTGAACCGGCATCGGAGAGATCCTCCACTTCAACTACTATATCTGATTCCCCTATCTTCAGCTTTGAGCGGCGGACTCCCTCCTGCTCAACAATATCTATTGCGTTACGGATTCCGGCAGTATCAATTATATTAAATTGAATTCCGCCCATTATGAGTGGTTCCTGCAGGTAATCCCTAGTAGTGCCCGGAATCTCGCTTACAATAGCTCTGCTTTCATTAAGAAAGTAATTGAAAATGCTTGATTTACCTACATTTGGCTTGCCTACAACTGCCAAATTGACGCCATCTTTGATAATTTTGCCGCTTTCGTACGTCCTTGTTAAATCCAGAAATTTTGCAATTAAATTGTCAATTTTTACTTCAAGTTCTTTTTTCGAGACAAGGTCAAGTCCCTCTTCCGAGAAATCAAGCTCAAGCTCAAGAAGCGAACAGTAATTGATCAGATCATCACGCAGTGATTTTATCTTAGATGAAAATTCTCCCGAGAGCTGCTTTAATGCCAGGCGGTTTGCGTGTTCGGTCTTTGCTTTTATCAAATCAGAAACTGCTTCTGCCTGGGCGAGATCCATTTTTCCGTTAAGGTAAGCACGCTTTGAAAACTCTCCCGGTTCAGCATGAATAGCCCCTAAACTACTTAGTAAATTATTGATTTTACGGTATATATAGCTTCCCCCGTGACTCGAGATCTCTGCCAGATCTTCTCCCGTATATGAGTTCGGAGCCCTGAAGAAGGTTATGACAACCTCATCAATAAGCTCATTTCCCTGAAACAAATAACCATGATGAGCTGAGTGAGATTTAAAGTCCCCAATATTTACAGGTTCAAAGCTTTCCGCTTTTCTGGAAAAGGCGATTCCAAGCATGGCAAAGGCGTCGCTTCCGCTCAGCCGAATGACCGTCAGGCCGCTATCCCCCACCGTTGTGGCAGGCGCAAATATTGTCGTCGTTTCCATAACTGAACCACAAAGATACCCAATTATGCTTTCGGTAACAATGAAAATGAAAATAGAGGAATTATCCCAACCAGAATTGAACTGTATTCAACAGTAAAAAAGTTTATTTTACCATTCCAATGAAAATCAGCGCGATCATTACAGGGGCAACGGGCATGGTGGGTGAAGGTGTGCTGCATGAGTGCCTGCTCCACCCAGATGTTGAAAAGGTATTGGTAATTAACCGCAGGCCCTGCGGAGTAAGTCATCCGAAGCTCACGGAAATTATCCACGCGGATTTTTTTGACCTTGTACCGGTCCAGGAAAAACTCAGGGGATTCAATTCCTGTTATTTCTGCCTTGGTGTTTCTTCAATCCGTATGAAAGAAGATGAATTCTACCGGCTAACATACGGGCTGACCATGAACTTCGCTAAGACAGTTTCTGGGCTTAATACGGACATGACTTTTTGCTATGTTTCGGGTGCCGGCACGGACTCCACAGAGAAGGGCAGGGCAATGTGGGCAAGAGTGAAAGGGAAAACCGAAAATGATATTTTGAAGTTGCCATTTAAGGCAGCTTATATGTTCCGCCCTGGCTTTATGAAGCCAACGAAGGGACTCAAAAACACGCTTTGGTTTTACCGCGGCTCATTTCTTATCTATCCTTTGCTCAGGTTTCTCTTTCCGGCTGCTGCGTGCACGCTAAGAGAAGTTGGCATTGCAATGATAAACGCAGCAATATACGGCTATGGAAAAAAGATCATTGAAGTAAGGGATGTTGTTGAACTCGCAAAAAAATAAATTAAATAAAATAAATCATAATGAAAAAATTTAATGTAATGCTCCTATCCGGAGCACTAATAGTTTCAACCGCTGTTACAATCCTTGCCCTTGGCGGGTGCGGAAAGAAACCGGATACAACCCAGAAACAGGATTCCATCAGGCAGAAGAACCAGGCGGATATTAAGAAGAATGAATCTGGCTATGAAACGATAAATCTCGATTCTTTTTTAACTGTGGGCTATATGTACTGGACACCCCCGGCGATTTTGGATACTAACTGGGCAGCTGTAATTACCGGAGAGGTTATGAGTGTTGAAAAGAAAAAAAGTAAAATTACGGACTCTACAAAGACTGAGGTTTTCGGAATGGTGAAAATTGATAAGGTGCTGCTCTCGGTGCCGGCAGGTAATAAAAGCATGGATAAGGAAAAATACATCCGTACCGATGCGCTGAAAGGATTCAAACAGGGGGATAAGGTCCTGATATATTTTGTGAAGCATGAAAACAAATACGCTATAAAGAGAAATAATGTTCAGAAGATCTCCGGTGGTGACGATGAACTTGTAGGCATGACTGAGAGATTTATCAAAAACGGCCAGAATCGTGAATCGATATTAAAGGATCCCGCTGAATACAAATTGTGGGGAAAATATGACAAGGGTACCGTAAGCCGCCTGATGCAGGAATCCGAAGAAAAAGAGAAAGTAAAATAATTGTCTTCGTTTAAACGCTATAGAGCCGCTATTTCTAATAGCCTAGCTTGAACCGCTAACGGGAAACTAGCCTGATGTTATATTTTTATTAATTTACTATTAACGTAGCTATGGTATTTAATTAATCAACATTGACATAATTTGATTTTTTCGTTATTATGCAAAGCGAGTCGAAGGATTTCTATGTTAACAAGTTGTGAATATGTGTTAATATCACCTCCGCTAATGTTCAAAACCTTCAAACCACCTGATTTACCTGAAACAAAGTTATTAACATAAATATGTTAACAACCCCTTAAATGCTGTACTAGATATATAAAAAACAAAAGTTTAGCTTTTTAAATCTATTGTTAATTACTTTCGGAATATTGAATTATTTGTGTAATTAAAAGCATTGTTTTAATCTTAATATTAAGCAAACAGAGTTTATTCTTTTAAAATAAAAACTTAACGAAACGAAAACTTAACTTAAATTGAACGCTAACGAATTAAACATACCGCGCACAGTTGCCGATGACACAACTAAGGAAAGCCAAAGCAGTGAAATATCTTTGCAGCCCGGCTCTGAGGGTTCGCAGGAAGCATTTAACGCGTGGGTTAAGTTTCTTGACATCGTGAAACTGAATGTTTCGGAGCTGAAGCTTAATACGTGGTTTAAGCCCATTAAGCCAAAACAAATTGATGGCAGCACCCTATCAATTCTTGTTCCAAGCCAGGATTATTATGAAATGATAATTTCGCGTTTCGGAGATATCGTAACCAAGGCAATCAGGTCTATTCTTGGTGATGACGGAAAAATTATCTATGAGATAGATCCGAGGATTTCCTTTTCGCAGGAGCCATCGCTTCTTGATACACCTCCTGAAATTCAGCAGCAGGCAGGAAGGAACACCCTTCATAATGATTATTACCGTCCCCAGCGTATGCAAACGGCAGTATCAGCACCTGAGGACCTGAATGAACATGCACAGAAATGCTTTTTGAATCCGGAATATACGTTTGAAAATTTTGTTAAAGGAAAAAATAACGAGTTTGCAACTGCCGCCTCCATATCAATTTCAAACCGCCCGGGCGCTCAGTATAACCCGATGATGCTTTACGGAGGGGTAGGGCTCGGCAAAACACACTTAATGCAGGCGATCGGCAACCAGATAAAGGCCGATAATCCTCACATGAAAGTTATGTACGTTTCCGGTCCGGAATTCACAACGAATTTTGTGCAGAGCATCCGGATGAACAAGGCTCATGAATTTGAAAGATATTATAAATCGCTGGATATGCTCATCGTTGATGATGTTCAGTTCTTAGAGGGCAAGGAAAGCACACAGGATTCTTTCTTCCAGATTTTTAATTCTTTATACCAGCTCAAAAAACAGATCGTCCTTTCGTGTGATAAACCGCCTCACCAGCTTGAGGGGCTCGAGGAGAGGCTTATCACAAGATTCCAGTGGGGATTAACGGTTGATATCCAGGCGCCTGACCTTGAGACGCGTATTGCCATTTTGAACAAGAAAAGCGAGAAGGACGGCTTTGCCGTTCCTTATGAGGTACTTGAGTTTATAGCGCTTAATATTAAAGACAATATCCGCTCGCTTGAAGGCTGTTTAAAAAGCCTGATATTCGATGCGGAAATAACCAAAGCGCCCGTTAACATGGATATGGCAAAGCGCAGCGTGCTTAAGTTCGGGGGAATAAAGAACCGGAAACAGAACATTGATATCAGCAATATTATTGCAGTAGTTTCAAAATATTTCAGCATAGATGAATCACTGCTCCGGCTTAAATCAAAGCAGCAGGAAATCGTTCACGCAAGGCATACGGCAATGTATTTATCAAAAGAACTTACATCGTCCTCCCTGCAGACGATCGGCGCGCATTTTGGCGGAAGGAACCATGCAACCGTTATTCACGCCTGCAAGTGCATAGAAGAAGTTATTAACAACGATTCTTCCTTCAGGGATAAACTGGAGCATATCAAAGAGATGCTGTTAACATAATATTGTTAAATTCGGGGCGCAACTATTAAAGCTATCCACATTTGAGCGGATGGCTTTTGTTTTTTCTGCCGGAAGCTTTGATTATTGTTAACAATTCTGCCCGTTACCAACATAGTTATTAACTCTTTTTATAGTCTATTATACTATTTTCATTCCAATTTTAAAGATAAACCGTTAAATTTATACTTGTCAACAACACTACAACAATTACTATTCTATTTATATAATAAAGAATAAGTATAGTGGATTGTAATATTTACATCTTATAATATGTAAATATTTAAAAAGAATGCTCGAAAAACTCATAATAAAAAATTACCTGCTTTTAAAGAATATTGAGATTGATCTCTCAGGCGGGTTTAATATTATTACCGGAGAGACAGGGGCAGGGAAATCCATACTTATAAACGCATTATTACTGCTGATGGGCGGGAGGGCAGATTATTCAATTATTAGTAAAAACAAAGAGAAAATGATAATTGAGGGATTTATCAGAATATCCCGTGCAAACAAGGGCGCAATTAACAAAATATTTAAATCAAATGAAATTGAGGCAATTGAAGAAGACAGCATCATAATACGGAGAGAACTTTATACCAAGGCTTACAGCAGGTGTTTTGTTAATGATACTCCGGTAGGGACCAATGAATTACGTGAAATTGGAGACATAATAATTGATATACATTCGCAGAATGAACACCAGTCATTGCTTAAGAAAGAAGTTCATGTTGAGCTGCTTGATTCATATCTAATAAAGAAAGAAGGAAAGAAGTTCAGGGATAAACTTGAAAGCTACAAACAGGATTATGACGAGTTGTTGAAAATTACAGCCGAACATAATAATATTAAGGAAAAGAAATCAGAACTGGATAATAAACGGAATTTCCTGGAATTCCAGCTAAAGGAAATAAGCGATGTTAACCCCATGCCGAAAGAAGACGAAAACCTTGAAAATGAGTTAAAAACAGGCGAAAATATTGAAGGTATTCAGCTGGGGATGGCTGCCGCTTATGCTAATTTGTATGATGATTCAGGCTCTGTGATCGAAAGAATTAAGATCGTTGAGCGCGAACTTGGCAAGATAGGGGAATACAATTCAGAAATTCAGAAAATATTAAAAGATGTAAGCGAATCATCAACCGCGTTAAACGAAGCCTCAAGGCTGCTGCAATCATTAATGGATAATTTGTCATTTGATCCGGCACGGGTAGAGGAAATACGTGAGCGGTTATACAAACTTCAGTTTCTTAAGAAAAAATACGGCGGCTCCCTTGGTGAAGTAATCAAATTAAAAGAAACTCTTGAAGGTGACCTTTCCCTGGTTGATAATTTTGATGAAAAAATAAAAGAGCTCGAAGAGAAAATAAAAGAAACAACAGAAAGCGCGTATAAGAAAGCTGTTGAAGTTTCGAAGATACGGAAAGAAAAATCGAAAATGCTGGAAACGGAAGTTATTAGAATATTAAATGAGGTTGGGTTTGAAAATGCAGGCTTTAAGGTTGAGGTAACCCCGCCCTTAACCCCTCCCCGAGGTGGAGGGAAGCATGATCTGGGGACAAACGGGATTGATGACATTGAGTTTATAGTAAAAATTAACAAGGGTGACGAATTCACATCTTTACGAAAGACGGCCTCAGGCGGGGAAGTATCACGCATAATGCTTGCCGTTAAAACAGTGCTTGCAGATGCCGATAAGGTTGATATACTTGTATTTGATGAAATTGATACCGGTATCAGCGGACGCATTGCGCAAAAAGTCGGAAAGGTAATTAAAAAACTTTCAGATTATCACCAGGTAATTGCAATAACACACCTTGCGCAAATAGCCGCTTTGGCAGAAGAACATTTTGAAGTATCTAAAGAAACCGAAGATGAATCAACCATAACAAAGATCCGCATGCTCGATAAGAAAGAGAAAGTAATAGAGGTCGCAAAGCTCTTAAGCGGCGAAAAAGTTACCGATGCAAGCATTAAGAGCGCAAAGGAATTAATTGACGGCTGAGCCGAATCCGCAGGCAGCTTCCCGGAGATTGATTCAGCACGGGTATTTTTTTCACAGAACATCTATTACAAGCACACCTTATAGTTGAACAGGTCACAACCAATTAAGCCGAAAGATGCACGCACTATATGACATAGTAATAATTCTCCTGTCTGCAATTGTGATAATCATAATATGCAGCAAGCTGAATATTCCCTCGGTGGTGGGATTTTTGCTGACCGGTATGATAATAGGACCTTATGCAATTGGGTTAATTAAAAATACACAGGATATTGAGGTCTTTGCAGAAGTCGGCGTCGTGCTGATGATGTTCATAATAGGCATTGAGTTCTCTATCAAGAAACTTCACCGTATAAAAAAAATCATTTTGGTTGGCGGGGGCGGACAGGTAATTATAACAACGGCAATTGTTGTAGGCGCTGCTTCCCTATACGGATACGAAATTAACTCGGCAGTCTTTTTCGGTTTTCTCGTATCACTCAGCAGTACAGCAATTGTTCTTAAGCTGCTTCAGGATAGACGCCAGCTCGATAGCCCGCAGGGTAAAATTGAGCTTGGGATATTGCTCTTCCAGGATCTTAGCGTAGTGCCGATGGTTGTGCTTACACCTATACTTGGGCTTAAGGGCGGCGGAGATATAGCCGGCTCTCTTTTCAAGATAGGCACGGCATTCATAACAATTAATGTGGTATTTTTCTCAGCGCGTTTTCTTATGCCGTACATACTGAATATCATTGTAAAAACGCGTTTAAAGGAAATATTCATTCTCGCCTCACTTCTTGCATGCCTGGGAATGGCATTTTTAACAAATTACGTCGGGCTTTCATTTGCGCTGGGCGCATTTATTGCGGGACTGATAATTTCAGAATCGAAATACAGCCACCAGGTAGTTGCAGATATTTTACCATTCAAGGAAAGCT
>JANWKI010000069.1 GCA_025451455.1 Ignavibacteria bacterium | reverse complement strand
TTATTTATATAATATCTGCCGGTTAATACGATCCGTTTACCGCGAAAATTTATGTTCTCAAAATAGACGCCGGGCTCCACAAGTACTGTATCCCCGTTTGCAGAAGCGTTAATACCTGCCTGGATCGTGGTGTACTGGCCCGGTATGTTGATTACATTTGAGAATGATAACATATCAATGAAAAGAAGGGCTGAAACAATTAATATTTTTTTAATCATTTATATAATTAGTTTGTAAAATTGAAAATGTCTCTGAATTCCTTGTGTTTCAAAATCTCTCTAATTGATTCTCTGAAATCAGGCGGATCCTGAAACGGGTTTTCCCTGAAAAGTTTCTGAGAACGCTCATCCATCAGGTTATCGAATCTTTCTGTTTTTTCCTTAGCAGCAGCTTCGACACTGCGGACATAATTAACATTAAACAGCAGCTTTTTCGGATTTACGTAACCTACATCTATGAGAACTTTTGTTTTCTTTTCGCATTTACATGGATTATTCTTATTCATCAATCCGCATTTATCGTGCATGAAATTGAAAATCTGTTTTCTGGCGCGTGAGAGTTTTTGCCGGAAATTATCCCTCGTGATTTCCATGATTTCAGCCCCTATCTTATCGGTTACCTGGAAAATAACGCCGAGTATATATATCAGTCTTTGCTCCCTATCCAGGCATAATAACATCCCCGACATGCAGCTCACCTTAACTTCATTCACAAGGACTCTCATTTCAACATCATAATGCTCCTGTTTAGGGAGTTCGTGATCCGGTGTGTTCTCAATGTTCCTCCAGTATTCTTCAAAGCTGCTTGCATGCCTCTGTTCACCAATTGACTTTTTCATATTCAAAACCTGGTTGACAACAATCCTGTATACCCAAGTTCTGAAGCTGCTTTCTTTTCTGAAAGTTGAAAGTTTTGTTATTATCTTTATAAGGATCTCCTGGGTTACATCTTCTGCCTCCTGCGGATAAAAAACCATTCTCAGGGCAACATTGTAGATCCATGCCTGGTGGCGGTAGACTAATTCCTCAAGTGACTTCTTATTACCGCTTAAGGCTTCATCAATAAGTTTGTTATCGGTGGTATCTGTAGTATATTTCTCTGTGAATGGATTTACTAACACTTCATTACCTTTCTAATAATAACTTAGACATCAGAAATTACTGAGTGTGACAACCTTTTTAACTAATTTAATTACATGTGTTTACAGTCTGGATAGTGCCTGATCAATATCTTCGATCAAGTCCCGGGTGTTTTCAATTCCAACTGAGAGGCGTATAAGACCGCTGGAAATCCCCTGGGCTTTTTTCTCTGATTCTGATAATCCTGCATGTGAGGTTTTTGAGGGTATAATTATGAGTGTTTCAACTCCGCCTAAACTTGGAGCATAAATTGGCAGTGTTAACTTTTTGATAAACTTCTCAGCAGAAGGCTCGCCTCCTTTAATTTCAAAGCTTATCATTCCTCCAAATCCGGAAAACAATTCACTGGCTCTCTTATAATACTTATTTGAAGTTAATCCGGGGTAATTCACTGTTTCAATTTCTTTTCGCTTCCGCAGAAATTCAGCAATTTCCAGAGCACTTTCGTTTTGATACCTCATCCTCAACGCGAGAGTTTTCATTCCCCTTTGAAGCAGAAAACACGTATGCGGGTCCAGTGTACCTCCGAGATGACCAAGCTTATGGGATATCTTTTCTATCATTTCCGCTTTTCCGCAAACTGCACCTGCAACAATATCATTATGCCCGTTCAAATATTTTGTGCAGCTGTGCAGGGAAAGGTCAAAACCTATATCAAGAGGTTTAAAATTAACCGGGCTTGTAAAAGTATTATCTATCAGGGATATGATTTTTTTATCTTTTGCAAACCTGACAACTGACTTAAGGTCACATACCTGCATTAAAGGATTGGTGATAGATTCAACATATACAGCTTTGGTATTCGGCTTTAACATGCTTTCCCACGAGTCCGGACTATCGCCATCTATCAGGTCATATTCAATTCCGTATTGGGAGAGGTCTTTAGTTATGAAATCAAATGTACCGCCGTAAAGACTGTTTTGTGCAAGCAAGTGATCTCCCTTACTGAGTATTGTAAGGAGTGAGGTTGTAATTGCTGCCATTCCGCTTGAGGTGACCATTGCGGCTTCAGCATTTTCTATCTCTGAGAGCTTCCTGTTGAGAACAATGTGATTCGGGGTATTATTCAGCCTGATATACCTGATGGAATTATACCCGATTTCTCCTGTGTATTCAAATGTCGAGGACTGGAACACCGGCATGCTGACTGCACCCAGTACTCTTGGGTCCAATTCACCGGATCTTATCAATTGAGTCTCAATATTCTTATATTTACTCTTCAATTTCACCTCCTGCACTTTTGTACAGCCTTCTGGTTCTGATTTTCTCGATCTGTCTTTCAATTATAAGAACGGCAAGCTGATAGGCAATTTCATCTTTTGAGATATTCTCAAATATCTTATCCACTTTCGCCTGGTTCAGGTCTATCCTGTACATTATTGAAACAAGCTTTTCGAGATTCTTTTCCAGTAATTCTCTGATCCTTACGCTGAGCATTTTCACAAGGGTATCGATAGTTAATTCACCGGATTTCTCTACTTCAAAATTTCGTGAAATGATACTATATACTTCATTTATCTCATTTTCCATGATAACCTCAATTTTGAAATTACTCGGTTTTTGAAGCTTCAAATAACTTTATTTCCCCGTCTTCGAGCTCAAATCTGATGCTGATCGGGTTACAGCATACTTCGCAATCTTCAATATATGCCTGTTTAAACTCTGAAATATCCAGAAGAAAAGTGATCTCCTGCCAGCAGTATGGACAGTTAAACTGATATTCCATTATAATTTGAGCATTTCCAGTTCACATTTATGGATATTCCATACATATCTTTCATCTCTCAGCATTTTTTGTACTGCTTTGATATGCTTCTTAAGTCCTTCCCTATCCGCATTTGTAACTAACTCCCCGATATAACCGAATACTGAATAATCATTTGAGCACGAGTTATTTTCCTGCCGCCTGCCGATAGTACATTTAGCACATTCCCAGTCAACAAGTTTACAAAGCGGTACGCATATCAGAAGTTCATCAAATCCGGCGGGCCAATCAGCTGCAAGCCAGGCATCTTCATTTCTCCCTTGTGCCGAGATCTGAAGCAATTCCTGCCATGAATTATCATCAGCAGCAATTTCTTCCAGCGCATCAGCCTGCTGCAGTGTCAGTTCAATAGCTGCTACAGCTGTAGAACCCTTATTGAGCCAGAGATTATATATTTGAGTATAATTTAAAAGCTTGTTAAGCAATTTTCAATGTTTATTTATATCTATAAAATAAAAGCGCCCGTTGGGCGCTTTTAAAAAAAATGTTTGCTTATTTATGAAACTAATTGACACTTGTATCATCAAAATCATCAAGCCATTTTTCTATTACGCCTACAAATGATTCAAGGCAGCCATCCTCAAAAGGAGAGATTATTTTTGCAGTCTTCACCAGACCAAGGAATGACTGGCTGCCTCCGGCTTTGCATAACCTTAGGTAATCTTCAAGTGCTTCTTCCCTGTTGTCAAGTGATTTTTTCCAGAACTGAAAAGCGCATATCTGGGCAAGGCAGTAATCAATGTAATAAAAGGGGCTCATGTAAATATGCCTCTGCTGCTGCCATCTGCCGCCCGTTTTAAGAAATTCATTATTATCATAATCAATATAAGGAAGATATTTTTTTTCCATCTCTAACCATGCATTATTTCTTTCCTGCGGAGTTGCTTCGGGGTTATCATAAACCCAATGCTGAAATTCATCAACTGTCACACCGTAAGGAATGAAGATCAACGAACCTTTTAAATGTGAATACTTGAATTTTTCAGTCTGATCCTTAAAGAAGCAGTTCATCCATGGCCAGGTGAGGAACTCCATGCTCATTGAATGTATTTCACAAGCCTCTGATGTCGGGAAGAAATACTCCGGTATTTCAAAGTTGCGGCTTGAATACGCCTGGAAAGCATGTCCGGCCTCATGTGTTAATACTTCGATATCACCCATTGTTCCGTTGAAATTTGAAAAAATGAAGGGTGCTTTATACTTTTCTATGAATGTACAATAACCGCCTGTATCTTTGCCTTTTTTATTGACAAGATCCATAAGTTCATTATCAAGCATGAAATTGAAAAACTCATTGGTTTCCGGAGAAAGCTCTGAATACATGTTCTTTGCGCAGCTTACTATCCAGTCAGCTGTGCCGTGAGGCTTTGCATTTCCTGATTTGTAATCAAGCGGCTGATCGTAATACTTGAAAGCATCAACACCCAGTCTTTTCTGCTGTTCCTTTTTCAGTTTTACAGCTATCGGGACTATGAATTTCTCGACTTGTTTTCTGAACTTAGCAACCATATCAGAATCGTAATCCGTTCTTCCCATTCTGTCATATCCCATTTGAATAAAATTCTTATAACCCAATTTTTTTGCCATCTTAGCCCGAAGCTTAACAAGTTCATCGAACAAACGGTCAAACTCTTCTGCATTTTCGGCAAAGAATTTCCACTTTGCCTCATTAGCTGCTTTCCTTATTTCTCTGTCAGTTGATTCCATGTAAGGTGTCAACCCCTGGAGATTTCTTTCTTCTCCGTCAAAGAATATTTTAGCTGATGCCAGCAGCTTGGTATAATCTGTCCTTAATTCATTTTCTTTTTTCAGGTCTTCAAGTATTTCCGGAGAAAATGTCTTAAGTGTTACTTCCGCTACATCAAACAATTGCTTGCCCCACTTTGCTTCAAGTTCCCTGCGGTACGCTGAATTGACTATTGCACTGTAATATTTATGTATTAAGCTGTCATATATGGGTGTATTTGCATCATAAAATCCCTGTTCTTCTTCAAATTCCTTATCAGTTGTATCAATTGAGTATTTAATGCTTGCTATTGTACCAAGAGTGACAAACTCCATTCTCAGGCTGTTTATATTTTTGATCAGAGCATCCTGCTCATCAAAATTATCTGCTTTTTCAAACAGTCCTATAAGGTGATTGAACTTTTCCTGCAGCTCTTTAATGTCGGGGCGTTTGTATTCTATATTGCTGAATTTCATTTGTGTGATCTTACTT
>JANWKI010000068.1 GCA_025451455.1 Ignavibacteria bacterium | reverse complement strand
ATAATTTCTTATCAATTTGATTGACCCTGCATGCTAAATTCTCTAAAATTCATTCAAAATCAGCATATTTTTAATGGCACGGGACTTGTATATCGATATGCAAGCAGTTATCAATGAACAAACAAAAATTTTTATGGACACTTTCTCTATATTTCTTTTGATAGGTATCATATGGTTATTTTTTATGATAAACAGATTAATTAGTGAGGATAGGAATAATACACAGAAACACGTTTTGCAATACAGAAGGCAATATAAAGTAAACAAAAAATAAAAATGGAATTAACAACGGCAGTATTAATGTTCGTGATCGGGTTCGTCCTGTTCGCGATATTTTTTTATTTAACGGAAAAGGGAGATAAAATTTTATGACAATCTTATTTATTGTCAGTTTAGTAATGTTCGCATACCTTGTATATGCGTTGATAAAAGCAGAGAGGTTTTAGAATGGAAAACGGAACTTTAGCATCTGTAATAATATTTATCGTAACTGTTTTACTGGCTATCCCCCTGGGGAAATATTCAGCAAAGGTTTTCAAGGGTGAAAAAACATTTCTTGATTTTTTAAACCCGCTTGAAAATTTTATTTATAAGATTTGCGGCATAAATGCAAAAGCTGAAATGGACTGGAAACAGAACATGATAGCTATGCTTACAATAAATGCTGTTTGGTTCGTTTGGGGGATGTTCCTGCTGTTAACGCAGGGAAGCCATCCATTCTGGAACCCGGATAATATCGCGGCATTTGAGCCCACACAGGCTTTCAACACTATAACAAGCTTTGTATCAAATACAAACCTGCAGCACTACTCAGGTGAAACAGGCGCATCGTATATGACACAGCTTTTGGGATTAACGCTGTTCCAGTTTATTTCCGCCGGAACAGGTATTGCTGCACTTGCATTGCTTTTCAGGGGACTTGCAAACAGGTCATCCAGAAACCTCGGCAACTTTTATTATTTGCTGATGAGGTCTTGTACAAGGATTCTGTTACCTCTTTCGATAGTAGTAGCAGTTATTTTGCTTGTCAACAAAACTCCGATGACATTCGAAGGAGCTGAAACAATAGTTACCCTTCAGGGTGATACTGTGAATGTTGCAAGGGGGCCGGTTGCTGCAATGGTAGCAATAAAACAGCTTGGAACCAATGGCGGCGGATTCTTTGGACCGAACTCAACCCACCCGTTTGAAAATCCAAACGGCATCACTAATGCTGTTGAAAATATTTCGATCATCTTAATTCCTATTGCACTCGTTTTTGCGCTGGGCTTTTATCTCAACCGGAAAAGGCTTGCATGGATAATATTCGGGGTTATGACGGCAGGATACCTGATGTTTGTAATTCCCACCATGGTTATGGAGCAAAATGGAAATCCCAAGATAACACAAATGGGCATTACGCAGCCGCAGGGCACCATGGAAGGAAAAGAGGTAAGGTACGGCTCTGTGCTATCAGCCATATGGTGTGTTTCAACTACTGTTACTTCAAACGGCTCGGTAAACTCCATGCATGATAGCTTCACTGCGCTATCTGGTATGTTCCCGATGCTCGGAATGCAGCTTAATTCATTCTACGGCGGTGTTGGTGTAGGTTTTATTAACATGTTTGTATTTATGGTCATCGCCGTGTTTATTTCTGGCCTGATGGTCGGCCGAACGCCTGAAATGTTTGGCAAGAAGATCGAGGCCAGGGAAATTAAGATCGCTATACTTGTTGCCCTTCTTCATCCGCTGATGATATTGGGTGCAACCGCAATATCATCCCACGTTTGGGCAATTACTCAAAACCCCGGGGATGTACTCAAATGGCTCAATAATCCCGGCTTCCATGGTTTTTCAGAGATGCTCTATGAGTTTTCATCTTCGGCAGCCAACAATGGTTCAGGATTTGAAGGATTGGGAGATAATACAGCATTTTGGAACATTGCCTGCGGTACTGTAATGTTCATAAGCAGGTATATCCCTATAATCGGTCCTATTATGATAGCCGGATTTTTATCACAGAAAAAATACATACCTGAATCTTCGGGTACTTTAAGGATAGATTCAATCATGTTCGGTGTAATGCTTTTAGCCACAATATTCATTCTCGGCGCATTATTGTTCTTCCCGGCGCTTGCGCTCGGACCGATAGCCGAACATTTAACAATTTTTAAATAAGGATAAGCAAACAATGACAAAACATCCAAGAGTAGCTAAATTATTTCAGAAAGACCTTGTTGCGGATGCCTTGAAGCATTCATTAACCAAACTTAACCCGGCGGTTCTGATCAAGAACCCGGTTATGTTCGTTGTAGAGATAGGAACAGTAGTTATGCTTGTCGTAAGCATAATCCTGCTCTTAAAACCGGACCCGGTTCAGGGCAGCTTTTTATATAATTTTGCAATAACAATAGTATTACTGGTAACCGTGCTGTTTGCAAATTTTGCCGAAGCACTGGCAGAGGCAAGAGGCAAGGCGCAGGCTGAAAGCCTGAGGAAAACCCGGCAGGAAACTCCGGTAAATCTTGTGCTGCCAAATGGTGAATACAAAAAAGTAATGTCATCTGACCTGAAGAAAGGCGATATATTTTTTGTGAACGAAGGCGAGATCATTGCAACTGACGGCGAGATAGTGGAAGGTATTGCCACTATTGATGAATCCGCAATTACAGGTGAATCTGCTCCGGTGATAAGGGAAGCAGGCGGCGACCGCTCCGGTGTTACCGGCGGAACAAGAGTCCTGACTGATCATATTAAAGTGCAGGTTACCACAGGCAAAGGTGAATCATTCCTTGACAGAATGATAATGCTTGTTGAAGGCGCAAAAAGGCAGAAAACACCGAACGAAATTGCGCTAACCATCCTGCTTGCAGGATTCACACTCATGTTCTTAATTGTAACAGTTACACTTGAGCCTTTCGGAAGGTATGCAAGCACACCGATAGCAATTGCTTCATTAATCTCGTTATTTGTCTGTTTGATACCTACAACTATTGGCGGCCTGCTTTCTGCAATAGGCATAGCCGGAATGGACCGGGCCTTGAGGGCAAACATTATTTCAAAATCAGGTAAAGCAGTTGAAACCGCAGGTGATATTGATACTCTTCTTCTTGATAAGACCGGTACAATTACCATAGGTAACAGGAAGGCAACGAATTTCTTCAATGTAAACGGCATGGCTGATAGCGAATTCATCAAATACTGCGCATTAAGCTCGATCTCTGATGAAACTCCGGAAGGTAAATCAATTATAGAGCTTGCCAGGAAGAATAATGTTGAAGTAAATATAAATGATTACGAGAACGATACATTCATAAAATTTACAGCACAAACTAGAATGAGCGGCATTGATACAGCCTCTGGTTTGAAAGTGAGAAAGGGTTCTATTGATGTTATCCGGGATCTTGTTCAGTCAACCGGAAACCCGATACCTGCAAACATGCAGAAGATCGTTGAGGAAATAGCTTCCAACGGCGGAACACCGCTTGCAGTAGCTGTAAACGGAAAGGCTGCGGGAGTAATTCAGCTTGAGGATATAATAAAGACGGGTATCCAGGAAAGATTTCAGCGCTTACACAAAATGGGTGTTAAAACCGTAATGGTTACGGGTGATAATCCGCTTACAGCTAAGTACATTGCAAACAAAGCCGGTGTTGATGACTTCATTGCCGAAGCAAGGCCTGAAGACAAGATGCAGTATATACTGAATGAACAGAAGCAGGGCAAACTTGTGGCAATGATGGGAGACGGAACAAATGACGCTCCCGCTCTTGCACAGGCTGATGTTGGTGTTGCCATGAACTCAGGCACCCAGGCTGCTAAAGAAGCAGGCAATATGGTAGATCTTGATAACGATCCTACCAAGCTTATAGAGGTTGTGGAGATCGGTAAACAGCTCCTGATAACACGCGGTGCATTGACAACATTTTCAATCGCAAATGACGTTGCAAAATATTTTGCAATTGTTCCGGCATTATTTATGACTTCGATCCCTCAATTGCAGGCATTAAATATTATGGGACTTACAAGCTCGTCTTCAGCGATCCTTTCGGCAATTATTTTTAACGCAATAATTATCCCGATCCTTATCCCGCTGGCATTAAAAGGCGTTGCCTATAAACCTCTGGGAGCAGAGAGTCTGCTTGCAAGGAACCTGTTTATTTACGGGCTCGGCGGCATTATCGCGCCTTTTATCGGAATAAAAATTATTGATGTGATCTTAACATTATTAAAAGTAGTATAATAATAAAACAATGATAAAGAACTTAAAACAATCACTGATATTAACATTCATCTTAATTCTGATGTTTGGAATAGCCTATCCCCTTTTCATTTACGGAATCGGGTTTTTAATGCCCTCCAATTCGGTAGGCTCGCCAATTTATAAAGACGGCAATATTATAGGCTTTGAAAATATTGGTCAAAGCTTCACCGATGATAAATATTTCTGGGGAAGGCCTTCTGCTGTGGGCTATAACGCTGCCTCAACCGGAGGTTCAAACAAAGGGCCTACAAATCCCGATTACCTCATAGAGGTTCAGGGAAGGATAGATACATTCCTGGTGCATAACCCGGGAATTAAGAAGGAAGAAATTCCATCGGAAATGGTAACAGCACCGGGCTCGGGTATTGACCCGCATATTTCGCCGCAGGGTGCTTATATACAGGTTAAGAGAATTTCAGCTGTCAGGAATATTCCCGAAGAAAAGCTCAAAGAGCTTGTAAGGAATAACATAGAAAGCCAGTTTTTAGGCGGCTCGCAGGTTGTAAATGTTCTCAAACTTAACCTTCAGCTTGACGAATTAAAATGAACACAATCAGAATGTCGAAGAAGAATGACGATCTGAAATATTTTCTCATTGATATGATCCCAGTGATTGTTATGGCACTGGCAATAATCATAATGGAAATACTATATAAAAATTTCGGAGGATAAAAATTAATTTAAAAATGAAAACATTAATTACAGTTTTATTGATCTGCTTTAGCATGTCAATGATATTTTCTCAGGACAAATCCCCTTTTTCTGTAGGGGGCTACCTTGATACATATTACAGCTACGATACTGATCTGAACGGGAATTCACTCAGGCAGTTTTCGGGAACTGCGGCATACAGGGATGAATTCAGGGTAAATATCGCACAGATTACCGGAAAGTATAACGTTGATAAAGTAAGGGCGGTTTTGACTCTTCATTACGGTGATATACCTTCATTGAACTGGCCTGCAAGTCAGCTGTTTATACAAGAGGCCAACGCCGGATTCAGTCCCGCAAAAAATCTATGGATAGACGCCGGTTATTTTCTCACTCATATTGGAGCAGAGGGAATACTCCCAAAAGGAAATTTTCTGACATCAATTGCACTGCCGACATATTTTGAACCAATTTACCAAAGCGGCATTAAGCTTTCATACGATTTTTCGCCGAAAGTATATGGCTGTATTCACCTGCTAAACGGCAACAACGTATTTGCAGATAACAACAAAAATAAATCCATTGGTATAACTCTTGGTGTAAGGCCAAACAGCAGTTCAGAGATCATCTATAATAACCTGATAGGTAATGAGCAGCCTGCAGGCAGTATTGGTAAAACAAGAATATATAATAATCTCGTCCTGAAATATGCTTTGGGAAAAAGAGTTGATCTTATAGCCGGTTTCGATTTTGCAATCCAGGAAAAATCCAAAATCACAGATTCAACCGCCTCTGCCAGTCTTTATTCCGGACTTGCTGCAATTAAATTTAAGGCTGCCAAAAAGTTTTCGATAACGGTAAGAGGAGAAATTTATTCGGATGAAAACGGGATCCTATCGGGAGTGTTTTCTGATTCAGACGGCAAATCAACAGGGTTCAAAGCATTTGGCGTTACTTTGGGAATGGAATACAGGCCGATTGAAAATGCATACATCCGGCTGGAGGGACGGTACCTCAGTGCTGATAGCAAACAGAAAATATTCTTCGAAAACTCAAACACAAGGACAGAAGCAATTATCAGTACAGGTGTAGAATTCTAATTTTATTAATTCATTATCACGGAAATTAACTCCGTAAAAAATGTTAATAAGGTAAATAATATTATCTTTATTCCTCCGTTTAATTGCATTATTATTAAGAACTTCCTGCTGGACGTAAGCAGGAAGTTCTTTTGATTTATACAGGATTCAACTATAAAATGCAGGAAATTTTCATACAAATCGCAGGCTGGACCGGTACTTTCTTAATTGTAATGGCTTATTTTCTTGTTTCGTTTAAGAAGATAGGTCCCGGTAAAAAAGCTTACCAGTTAATGAATCTCTTCGGGGCAATTGGTGTTGGTGTTAATGTTTTCTACCACCAGGCGTGGCCGGCTTTAGTAATGGAAATTGTGTGGGCGGCTATTGCTGTATTTGCCCTGATAAATCTGACGAGGAAAATAAACGCTTGAGATAGAAGCAGCAAATTTTTGGCTGAAAAAGAAATAAATATAAATCCTGAAGCCGGGCGTTTTCTTGAGCTTATAAAAAGATCAAGGAAGGGCAAGTTCAAGATCTATATAGGGCTGGCTGCGGGAGTGGGCAAGACTTACAGAATGCTCCAGGAAGCACACCAGCTGATGGCAAAGGGAGTTGATGCGGCTATTGGATATATTGAAACTCACGGCAGGCCTGAAACAGAAGCGCTGATCAGGGGTATTCCGCTTATCCCCCGGAAAAATATTTTTTACAAAGGCAAAGAGCTTGAGGAAATGAATGTTGACGCGATTTTGCTCAGAAGGCCGGAGCTGGTGATTGTTGATGAACTGGCACATACGAACGCACCCGGCTCTAAACACGAAAAACGTTACCAGGATGTTGAGGAACTGCTCTTCAACGGGATAAATATCATCAGCGCAGTGAATATCCAGCATATCGAAAGCCTGAACTCCTTAGTTGAAGAAATTACCAAAGTAAAAGTTAGTGAAACAATTCCCGATAAGGTGATCGGGCTTGCAGATGAAGTTGTGAATATCGATCTCACAGCAGATGAACTTATCCAGAGGCTTAAAGAAGGCAAGATATATAAAACAGATAAGATACAGGCGGCACTTACAAATTTTTTTAAGCGGGAACATCTGCTTCAGTTGAGGGAGCTTGCCTTGAGGGAAGTGGCAAATGCAGTTGAGAAACAAATAGATACTGAGGTCACTCCTTACGATAAAGCCAAAGATGAGATAATACTTGTTTGCCTTGGTGATGACTCTGAAAAAAATGAGAAAATATTGCGAAGGAGCTCCCGGACAGCATCGAAGTTTGACCTGAAATGGTTTGCGCTTTACGTTGATACTCCCGATAACTCCTTTGAAAAAATGGATCTTAAGAAGCAGAGATACCTGATAAACAATTTTAAAACCGCCTCAGAGCTTGGCGCGATGAGCGAAAAGATAAGTTCTGATGACGTTGTTGACGGGATACTTGATTACGCAAAGGAAAAAGGAATTACAAAGATCATTTTAGGGAAACCCTCAAAACAAAATTATTTTAAAAAGCTTGTTTCATCCACGGTTGTAGATAGGCTCATAGAAAAAGCCGGGCAGGAAGACAAGGATTACGATATAGAGATCATAGCATAAAATCAAATGAAAATGAAGCTTAAAACACTATTTCTGTTAAGTTACCTGCTGATGGGAATCATAGCAATTGTATTGAGCGCTACGGCTATCTATTTTATTGAAAGGCTTTCTGATACACCGGACAAAATTCTGAAGGATAATTACGGAAGTATCCTTGGCGCACAGAATATGATAAACGAGCTTGATAATATGGATAATGCCGTAATTATTTATGTTGCCGGCAAAAAAAGAAAAAGCTTCGCTGACAGCCTTTACAGCGCAGCTAAGAAAAAGTATTTTGAAAACTATGAATTGTGCAGAGGCAATATCACCGAGCCCGGAGAAAAAGAACTTGTTGATACGATCAGGTCACTTTCTGAAACTTACATCAGGGCTTTTGATGATAGATCCGCAGTTAAGGATTTAAGTGATTATGACTCTCTTATTTCTCCGCTTTATGCTTCACTTAAAGGAAAATCATACGAGCTTCTGAACCTTAATCATAAAGGAATGCTCTTAAGGCGTGATTCTGCTGTCAAAATATCTGAGAGTGCTGAAGTCTATATGCTTGTTATCTCAATACTATCTGTCATCATTGTAATTATTGCAATGATGAGGGTTCCATCGCTTGTGGTCAATCCGATTCTGGAATTCACTTCAAAGGTGCGTGCAATTGCAGATAAGAAATACTCTGAAAGGATAGAGGTTAATTCAAGCAATGAGCTTGGTGAGCTTGCAGGCTCATTTAACCGAATGGCTTCAAAGCTTGAAGAATACGAACGTACCAGTATTGACAGGCTTATTGCCGAAAAGAAACGTGCTGAGGCGATCGTTATGAATATGGTTGATGGTATCCTGGTTCTTGATGAAAATAACAATGTCATACTGATAAATAATACCTGTGTTGAGCTCATCGGAAATTCATCTGATGCAATTACAGGACAGAATGTATTTGAACTTGCCGGTCACAGCAACCTCCTGAAAAACCTGGTTGAGGACCTGGCAGGTAATGACCCAAAACAGAACACAAAGCTGAATTACCTGAGGATCGTATTCAGGGAAAAAGAAGAATTCTTCATGAAGGAAATTGTCCCTGTAACAGATGAAACCGATCCAAAGAAAAAGCTGGGACACATTATAATTCTCAAGAATGTTACGGGCTTTAAGCAGCTTGATGAACTTAAAAGCGGGTTTGTGGCAACTGTTTCTCATGAGCTTCGGACGCCGCTTTCGGCAATGAATATGAGCCTCAGGCTGCTGCAGGATGAGAGGATCGGTTCCATGAACGAGGAGCAGCTTCGCATTACAGGTACTATGAAAGAAGAGGTCAAAAGACTACTGAAGCTCGTTAACGAGCTGCTTGATCTTTCAAGAATTGAATCCGGAAGCGATATACTGAAATACCAGTCAGCAAAAGCCGATGAATTGATAGATGCAGCTATAACCCCGATGCTTCTTCAGCTTGAGCAAAAGGATATTACACTTGAAACCGATATTGAAAAGGGTCTCCCTGAACTGAAGATAGATGCCAATAAGATCGCTTGGGTACTGATAAACCTTCTTAACAATGCCGTAAGGTATTCAAAAGAGGGCGGAAAGATACTGCTTGCAGTGAAAAAGGCCGGAAGCAAAGTGCAGTTTTCGGTCAGGGATTTCGGCAAGGGGATAGAACCGCAATATTTAAGCAGAATATTTGATAAATTCGTACAGGTAAACTCAAAAAACATCGAAAGCCTGAATAAAGGTGTTGGGCTTGGTCTTGCCATTTCAAAAGAATTTGTAAATGCCCATGGAGGAGATATTTGGGTAAAGAGCGAGCTGGATAAGGGAAGCGAATTCTTTTTTACTATCCCCTTTTAATATTATATTTTCTAAAATATTAGAAGCTTATAGGTAATGAATATTTAATCAAAATATTTATATATTTGCTTCATGAGTTTGAACAATCCATGGCAGGAGCTGTCATATGGCAGCTGGAAGGACACACTCGACGCCATGCATATGAAAATGCAGGTCGCGGGGAAGGTGAAGCTTGCCTTAAGCCCGTTTCTGAACCAGTGGTGGAATACTGCCCTGCATCTGAATGCTGCGGGACTGACTACGGGATTAATTTCTTCCGGCAATATTATATTCGAGATTAATTTTGATTTCACGCTCCACAAATGCATCATCAAAACTTCGGGAAGCAAAATAATTGAAATTCCTTTAATGCAATGCTCTGTTGCTGAATTTTACGACGAGCTTATGAGCTCGCTTGCCGGACTCGGAATTAGTGTTACTATCAATACATTGCCTGCTGAAGTTCCTGAGCCTGTTCATTGTTATGAAGATAACAGGAATGCGTATGATAAAGAATATGTCTCCCGCTGGCATCAGATACTTCTTAGATCCGGCATAATATTTGAAAAATTCCGTTCATCATTCAGGGGAAAGAGCAGTCCTGTAAATTTCTTCTGGGGCTCATTTGATCTGAGTGAAACACGCTATTCCGGAAAAAAAGCCAAACCTCCGGAAAAAGGCGGAAGAATAATGAAGTACGCAGAGAATGAGGAAAATTTTGCAGTTGGTTTCTGGCCCGGAAGTGCGGCTTATCCTAAACCTGCATATTACTCATATCTTTACCCAGCGCCAAAAGGGATTGAAAATGTCTCTATCGAACCGCAATTCGCTTCTTTCAATCCGGAGCTTGGAGAGTTTATACTTGATTATGAAGAAGTAAGAAAACTGGCAGATCCTGAGGAAATGATACTCGATTTTCTGAATTCAACTTATCTTGAAAGCGCAACGCTTGCAGGGTGGGATATAAGTTCACTTGAAGCAGATATACCGGATAAAAACTAGAATATTAAACTGAAAGGAAATCAATAATGGCTGATGGCTGCAAACATATTTCTGAAATTAATGTGAACATTGCACCAAACACTCCCGAAGGGTGTGAGGAATGCCTGAAAATGGGTGACCGGTGGGTTCACTTAAGGCTTTGCCTTACCTGCGGACATGTGGGCTGCTGCGATAACTCGAAGAACAAGCATGCCACAAAACATTTTCATAAGACAAGCCACCCCGTTGTTCGCTCATTTGAGCCGGGAGAAAACTGGATGTGGTGTTATACTGATGAAGTCTTTTGGGAATAATCAGTACCGGGTGAACGATTTATCATAAAAAAACCTGACCAGAATACAGACCCCCACCGTAATCAACGGATTTTTGAATATCAATATCTCACAATTTGGATTATTTTTGTTGCAACAATATTTGTTCTTCTATTATGAATGACCAGATAATAACAAACTGCCTGATCGAAATTGAAGAGCCTGAATACAGCTCTCTTTCAAAACGGGCAAAATACTTATCTTTAATTTATTTCACTATTTCAGTATCTTTTTTTGGCGCTTCATTCATTCCATTTTTAATAAAACGTGTCGAAGGCAACGACCCTCATATGGTCTCAGGTGCACATGCCGGATCTATGCAGCTGCTTTTTTTTGTACTGATAAATATTGCAGCGTTAATAGTTTTCCTGATGGGAAACAGCTTGCTTAAGTTCTCTTCCGAAATAAAGAATACGCTGCATGATGTATACAATCCCGAATTTAAGAAGACAATTATTCCGCTTGAGAGCTTTTTTACAATACTTGGAGTGCTCTCTATACTGGCATTTGCAGCATGTATCATTGCAGTACTGAACCTGGTTTAACATGAATTATAAGGTTCAGTAAGCTGAAACGGAAATAGAATCTTTTTGTTGTACCCTATATATACCAAACGGTCACCACCGGCTTTCAATATAATTATCATATTCAGTAATGACCTTAATCATATTGATTTAGTGTAAATTAATATATTATTGTAAAATGAAAGACATTTCCTGTAAAAAATTCCTGCTGCTTTTCCCCCTTTTTTTGATGTTTTTTACACTTTATTCCTGTGACGGCATTTTCCCCTCACAATCCAAACCAAACGTTCCGCCAGATCATACCAGAAACATTGGAGGAGCCTTGCACAAAGGTGATGGCGGTGGTGATGCCGACGATGACTGTAATGAATGCCACGGCAGTGACCTGCGGGGACAGGTATATAATTATAACGGCACACTGGTTATAACTTCATCATGTTATCAGTGCCATGGCAATGTTTGGGAAAACGGAGGAGGAAATAAAAAATCCTTTAACAGGATCAAATAATATGAAAAAATTTCAACTGGTATTATTCCTGATGCTATACTCTATTTTCATACATGGTATTGATTCACAGGAATTGAACTCAAAGGCCCCTGAATTCTCTGCCAAAGATATCAGCGGGAATACAGTCACTCTTTCCGATCTCAAAGGAAAAGTTATCCTTGTCGATTTCTGGGCAAGCTGGTGCGTTCCCTGCAAAAAATCAATGCCGCATATTATAGAGCTCTATAATAACCGGGCAGATAGTTCTTTTACAGTAATTGCAGTAAATGTTGATGAAGAACGCTCAAAGATCGAAGAGTTTGCAAATTCAATAAGCACTCAATTCCCTTTCCCTGTGATCTTCGATAAAGATTCAAAATTACCTTCACTATATAATGTTGAAGGAATGCCAACAACTATAATTATTGATAAAGAAGGACTGATAAGGTTCAAAGAAACAGGCTTTACAAATGATACGAGGGAAAAAATGGATAGTAAGGTCAGGGAATTGCTTTCGAAATGATCTTTGCCGGGTAATATAAAATAACCATAAATTTAAATGAAGCTCCTCAGAATAATTTTCCTTTTATTAATTGCAGCCGCGCCATTTCTCTTCAACGCATGCGCAGTAGTTCAGCCGTGGGAAAGAGAACGGCTTTCTGACCCTAACATGATGTTTGATGAGAACCCTATGGATAAAGGCGCAGAGCTTCATTACCTGTTTATCCGTGAAGGAACTGAAGGCGGGGACGGCTCTCAAAGCGGGGGCTGCGGTTGTGGTTAAGCTGCCTGTTTTGAAATATCCACTGCTTGTTTATTTTTTTATTATTCTGTGTCCCGTTCTTTTTTCACAGGATATACCTGAAGATGAGCTTGATGCCAGGATTAATTCATATTTTGATAACTTCGGGGTTGCAGTCATTTACCCGCAGGTAACCTTTACCAAAAAACTTTCAGATAACACAGGCTTTTCTCTCAGGTATCTCTCTGATGTGATAAGCTCTGCCTCTATGAAAAGCTACTTCAAGGTAGATGGTATTACTTCTGCTACAACAAGAAATGAGGGCGGGGCTGATGATACACCGGATGAATGGAGACATGAATTAGGCGGAGTCTTCAATCAGAAAGTATTCAGCGGTTTGTTTACTCTCAGCGGAACTTACAGTACTGAGCATGATTATTCTTCAAAAACTATTTCGGCATCTGTTTCATACCCGTTTGCAAAGAAAAATACAATTTTGCAGACAAGTATACTTTTCAGTTTTGATAATGTATTCCCGCAGACAAGAACCTGGACAAAGGAAAGAAATACAAGATCACTTAATATCGGTCTAACACAGATCCTTGCAAAAAATGTTATCGTTCAAATTGATGCATCATATATTGATGTTTCGGGTTATATGCTGGACGGGTACCAGGTGGTAAGGATAATCAATAACAGTACTTCTTATCAAACACTCGAGCCGGTTGAGCCGGATAAGCGAATCAGGCGAGCTGCAGGTATCCGGGCAAATTTTGGAATTACCAAATCAGCATCTTTGCAAATTGGATACAGGTATTATTCGGATTCTTGGGAAATACGTTCTCATACTTTTACAGGTTCGTTCAGCAATAATTTCAGCAAGTGGTTCTCTGCCACGATTGACCTAAGGCATTACTTCCAGAGTAAAGCATTCTTCTTTAAGCCTGAATATAAAACGGTTGAGCAATATATGAGCGTTGACAGCAAGCTCAATTCGGGATATTCTGACCAGGTAATGTTAATAATGGTATTTAAGGGAAGAAAAGGGGGCGGCTTTCCGTACTTTTCTAACGAAAAGCTTTCCTTAACGGGGTCTGCAGGAATGTATATCAGACAAAATGACTCGCCTGACTGGTTCAGCCACTATAATACTTTGTATGCTTACCTGTTAAGTCTAGGTATAAGATATAATTTCTAACAAAAAAAATAAATGAACAGAAGAAAATTTTTCAGGGTTTCCTCACTGGCAGCAGCTGCCGTAACATTAGGAAATTTCACAAATACAGGCAAGCTTTTTGCCTCACCCAGAAGCTTAACAGGTTTCTCGCTGGAACTTATTACAGATAACAGCCCTAAAGCAATCAAACTGGCTGAAGAATTCCTTTCCGGAATAAACACCGGCGGGGAAATAGTTAAATTTTCGGAATACTTTCTGGATAAGCCGGAAAGTGGTGATATTGTATATTTTTCGGGCTGTAAACTCATGAATTACAAGAACAGTGTGTCGGAAACTTCATCAAAACTTAGAGAAATTGCTAAAGAACTTAACCTGCCCAAAATAATACATAATCCCATCAGGCTTAAATTCACAATCGATAGTTCAGATATTAATGCGGAAAACTTTCTTATATTCAATAAACAGAAACTTATTCATAAGATAAGTGCCTCGGAAAGTAATCTTAACTTGACCCTCCACGGGACAAAAAGCGAACTTACTGTAAATATTAATTCAGGCAAGGCACGTGTTGTCAGCTCAGGGTGTGCTCACAGGAACTGTGTAAATTCAGGAAGTATTTCCAAGGTGAATGAAAGTATTGTTTGCATACCAAACGAGATCCACATCATTGCCGAATAATCAGCAGTTCATAATTCCTTCAAAAACGAAACGTATAAAGTTCATAAATTTGATTTTTGCGGCCTTTATAATTCTTTCATCTCATATATCAATTTCACAGGAAAGCAAACTGTATGAATTCAGCGCATCAAAATACCTAATGGGCACGGAGTTCGAAATTACTGCCGTTCATACCTCAATTGATTCAATGAAAAAGGCAGTTTATTACTCCATGCTTGAAGTTGAGAGAATTCAGGGTGTGATGAGCATGCAGATAGGTACTAGCGAGATATCCAAAATAAACTCTATGGCAGGCATTTCACCCGTAAAAGTAAGCTATGAAACCTATTCAATTATTGAGCGCTCCATAGAATATTCAAAAAAATACGAAGGTGTTTTTGATATTACTATCGGGCCAATTACAATACAATGGGGGTTTAACGGAGATAGACCTGTGACTGAAATCCCGACTCAAAATACAATAGATTCTTTGTTGAAGCAGGTTGGATACGAAAGTATTCGTTTAAATTCAGCTGATACATCCGTGTATCTGGAGCTCAAAGGTATGATGATTGATCTGGGGGGAATTGCAAAAGGATATGCAGTCGATAGAGCCTCTGAAATGATGAAATCAAAAGGGATAAACAGCTTTATTGTCAATGGCGGTGGTGATATGTATATTAGCGGATATAAAAACATCTCGCAAAATCAGAAATGGAGTATTGGTATCAAGCATCCGCGCCTTGATAATTCCGTTCTTGCAGTATTTGAAATTAATGACATGGCTGTTGGAACAAGCGGCGACTATGAAAGATATGCAATAATAAACGGCAAAAGATATCATCATATATTCGATCCCAAAACCGGCTGGCCTTCCAATAAGTCCGAAAGCACAACTTCGATCGCTCCAACAACTGAAGAAGCAGTAATACTTTCAAAATACTATTTCATACAAGGATTCAGTGTTTTCACCGAGAGTAGGGAATTCGAAGGTGTTGTGGTTGATTCTACAGGAGAAATACATACTTCTCAAAATATGAGCCTTTATAATATAAAATTAAGTAAATAGCCTAATACTTTCAAATTCCCTCTCTGGATATTTCAGATCAGTAATAATTAAGAAAATCGTATTAATAAAACAAAAAATCTCCTATATTGCCCATAATGAATATTACTAAAATCAAAACCAAATTTGTAATACAATGAGTAAACTGCACGATAAATCCTTCCCCGGAGAAAGCCCTGAATACAGAGATGCCCGGAACAGACTGCTGGAAGCTGAAATGGAGCTTCGCAGGAATATTGAGGAAGTCGCTAAACTAAGGCGCGAACTTCCTAATGGCGGAAAAATAAAAGAACATTATGTATTTGAGGAAATTGATAAAGCGGGAAATGTAAAAAAGACAAAACTTTCCGGGCTTTTTGCTCCCGGAAAAGATACACTAATAATCTACAGTTATATGTTTGCTCCCGAATCGGAAAATCCATGTACAAGCTGTACCTCGATTATGGATGGCATTAACGGAATGGTTTTCCACGTAGAGGACAGAATTAATTTCGTTATGATAGCCCGCTCACCGATAGAAAAAGTTAAAAAGCTGTCTGATTCCCGCGACTGGAAGAACCTGCATATACTTTCATCGAACAAAAACACATATAACAGGGATTATTTCTCGGAAAACGAAAAAGAGAGCCAGCTTCCGGCGCTGAATGTTTTCCGGAAGACACCGGAGGGCATATTTCATTTTTACAGTACTGAACTCCTGTACGTCCCCGAAGAAAAGGGGCAAAACGGAAGGCATGTTGATATGATATGGCCGCTTTGGAATCTGTTTGATTACACCCCCGAAGGCAGAGGTACAGACTGGTATCCGAAATTATCGTATAAATAAAAAGGGCCTTGTTTTCAGACAAAGCCCCCGGTTGAACAGTGATATTTAGTTTATTTTTTTATCCAAATAGGAATCCAATTACAATAATTGCAAGCACTAAAAAAATTGTTGTACCTATAAAAAGGTTACTGCTTTTTTTAACTTGAACCATTTGTTGTTCCATAACATTTCCCTTTTAAAAGATTAATTACACAAAAAAGTCACTTTTTGAAAGCAAGTAATAACAGTCAGCATTACAAAAATAAACCAACATCGAGTTAAAAAATTTAATAAAACCTTAATCCCGGTTCTAACGCAAGAGAAAAAAAATCTGATTTCATAGACTATAAAGCACTGTAAATCGTATTGCTAACCGAAAATCACCCCGATCATTATAAGAACAAACATTACGGCAAACATCGTGCCGATAAACTTATTGCTGTCCTTTTTATACTTGGGTGAATTATCCGCAATGTAATCAAGTGTCTTGTGCTGCATTTTTTTTTCTCCTTCTTTAGTTAATTGAATAATTTTTCTTGCACCAATCTAAACCTTTTGTTTAATAAAGTAAATAACGGATTAAGTGATATCTTCATTATTTGCTTTATTTTGCTAAAGTTAACCCTTCACGTAAACACAGTATTTCCTGAGGATCAAATAACATATGTTTTTTGTTGATTTTGATACTTCCTTAATGTTCTCTTTAAGGGGATTAATGGCTTATCTGGGTTAAGTGACCCGGGGGGTAAAACTATCCACTGAAAAAAAATGAGTTCTGCCGCCTTATTTCATTCGACAGAACTCTTTTGCCGGAAACATGTAATTAAAATTAATCAGCCAAATAAGAAAGCTAAAATAATAATTACAAGAAAAATTGTGAGTGTTCCGGCAATGAACATGTTACTTCTTTTCATAAATGATGATATGTCTGTATTCATATTATTTGGGTAACTTTAATGTAAAGGTTGTCAACTTCTGTTTCAAATACAATACCAAAATGACAGAATTATTAGCGTAATTGAATAACGAAACAGGTTATTGCAGTGTTTGTCCGGATAAATCAATTAATTACCTGTGATATTTAGGTAATACGGATAATTGTCATATAAAAATATGATGGCTCGTGTTAATGTAATCATTTTATTGGAAAGCACTGCATGATTCACCTTATATCAGATACTTTTTTGATCTCAGAAAATGCTTCGGCAAGAAGTCTCCTTTGTGTTTCGTCATAAACTGTGTGGGAGCCCGGAGAAGGAGCCGGGCTTTCATCCCTGCTTACTCCGTAGAGTACCATACCGCTGGAAAGATCCTGAAGGTCGCGCTTCAGCCGGTAAGACATGAATATCAGCGCACCCATATTATGCGGTTCCTCCTGTGCCCAGACAACTTCCTTTGCATTCGTATAGGACCTAAGTGCATTCTTTATTTCTTCAGAAGGATACGGGTAATATCTTTCCACCCTCACAATTGCAGCATCAGTAATATTTTTTTCGCTTCTGTACTTAGCAAGGTCATAATAAAATTTCCCGCTGGTAAGTATCACTCTTTTAACCCCGGCTTTATTGCTGATAAATTTATCATCAATAACCAATTCGTATTTTCCGCCTATAAATTCACTCTTATCAGAGCGTGCCTCAGGCAGCCTCAAAAGGCTCTTCGGTGTCATAACCACAAGCGGCCTGCGATTATTGTATTTGCCCTGTGTTCTGAGAAGGTAATAATACTGGACTGGTGTCGATGGATTAGATACTGTAATATTATCATCAGCGCAGAGTGTCAAAAACCTTTCAAGCCTTGCGCTTGAGTGTTCTGGTCCCTGCCCTTCCTGACCATGCGGCAGAAGCATAACAAGATTACTGGGAAGATTCCATTTATCAAGTGAAGCGGTAATAAAATTATCAATAATTACCTGAGCAGCATTAGCAAAATCACCGAACTGCGCTTCCCAAAGCACCAGCGTTAAAGGGTCTGCCGTGCTGTAGCCAAATTCAAAACCAAGCACTGCCTGTTCCGAAAGCAGGCTGTCGAGGGGCTCGATCTGTGCCAGACCGGGAGCAATATTATTATGAGGTATAATTTCTTCTTCAGTCTCCATATCTGAGAGCACAATATGCCTTTGCGAAAAGGTACCCCGGGCGCTATCCTGTCCGCTTAATCTTACGGGTATTCCCTCAAGCAAAAGAGTACCAAAAGCCAGTGCCTCGGCAAATGCCCAGTCAACCTTCCCGTTGGACGTCAAAAATTCTCTTCGGTATTCTATA
This sequence comes from Ignavibacteria bacterium, assembly GCA_025451455.1. Taxonomy (GTDB): domain Bacteria; phylum Bacteroidota; class Ignavibacteria; order Tepidaquicellales; family OLB5; genus OLB5. Next base: position 6,048 of record JANWKI010000068.1, on the reverse strand, counting down.
AACTTTTTCAGTTTGGGGTGTAAATGGAAGTCACCCGGCAATGTAGTAATTGCTTTAACTACCCTGTCAAGATCATTCATAGTGATCTCAGGAAGCTGGTGAGAGCGGAGTTTTTTTATATTTTCTTCGCTTAACCTTATCGGAGAATCTGACCTGAAAAATATTTCTCTTTCATGCGCCTTTGCATATCCCTTATCCATGATCTCATAAATTTCGCTTTCCATTTTTTTAATATCATCCGTAGTCACAATTTTCCGGTTGAGCAGAATATTCTGGTAAATATTCTTCACAGAAGGATGATTTCTTATTGCTTTATATAAAACAGGCTGTGTAAATGCGGGCTCATCAGCTTCATTGTGGCCAAGCCTGCGGTAGCTGTATACATCTACAACAACATCCTTGTTGAATTTCATTCTGTACTCGTATGCAAGCTTTGTTACAAGCATTGTTGCTTCCGGGTCATCGCCGTTCACGTGAAATATCGGTGCCTGCACCATCTTCGCAACATCTGATGCGTAAACAGTAGAGCGTGCATCAACCGGTGCAGTTGTAAAGCCTATCTGGTTATTGATGATGATATGTATGGTTCCGCCCGTACTGTATCCTTTTAACTGCGAAAGATTGAGCGTTTCCGCCACAATGCCTTCTCCCGCAATGGCAGCATCTCCGTGGATAACTACAGGTATGTATTTATTCCTTTCCAAATCATCCATCATTTGCTGTTTAGCCCTTACAATTCCTTCAACAACTGGATTAACAAATTCAAGGTGGCTTGGATTTGAGGCAACAGATACATTAATATCTTCACCATAGAGCGTTTCATATACTCCGGATGCACCCAAATGATATTTAACATCACCGGAGCCTTCAACCGAATCGACATCGGTAATATCTTCAAACTCAGAAAAAATTTCCTGCATATTCTTGCCGATAATATTTGCCAGAACGTTCAGTCTGCCCCGGTGAGCCATCCCGAGAACTAATTCATCAACTTTATCTTTTGCGGCCAGAGCAAGCAGAATGTCAAGCAAGGGGATTATGGTTTCCGATCCTTCAAGAGAGAACCGTTTATGTCCGATATATTTCTTATCCACGAATTTCTCGAAGTTTTCTGCCTGGATCAGCTTGTATAATATGTGTTTTTTCTCTTCACCGGTAAAATCGGGCTGGTTCTTTATCGGCTCCATTTTATTTTGAAGCCATGTCTTTTCTTCCGGGTCCTGTATATGCCTGTATTCTACTCCAATGTTCTCGCAATATGTCTTCTGCAGAATATCCATTATGTTCCGCAGGGTCGCCGTTCTCAGTCCTGCAAGACCGGCAGTTATGAATTCCCTGTCATAATCCCAGACAGTAAATCCGTATGTTGAGGGATCAAGCTCTGGGTGATATTTGGCAACAGGTTTTAGGGGGTCTAAGTTAGCAAGCAAGTGACCTCTTACACGGTACATATTTATCAACTGAATGGCCTTTGCCTGTTTTTCGATATCCTCAAGATTATCGATGCCCCCAAAATCCTCGGGATTATTATCTGCCCTCCAGAGAATTGGTTTGACCGGCATTGAAAAGTCGCTGAAAATTTCATCATAAAATCCGTCTTCGCCTATTATCAGCTTATGCATTTTCTGCAGGAAGAGTCCTGATTCAGAACCCTGTATTATCCTGTGATCATAGGTACTGGTTATGTTCATTACCTTGCTTATACCAAGCGAAGTAATAATATCTTTTGTAACTGCCTGGTATTCTGCCGGGTAACCAAGTGACCCGGTTGCAATTATAGCACCCTGCCCTACCATTAATCTTGGCTGGGAGGCAACTGTTCCAATTGTGCCGGGGTTTGTTAAAGTGATAGTTGTTCCCTGGAAATCCGGAATTTCTATTTTCCCGCTTCTTGATCTGTTGATAATATCATTATATGCATCGAAAAACTCCCTGAAGTTCATTCTGTTTGCCTTTTTGATATTAGGCACAATTAATGAACGGGTGCCGTCTTTCTTTTCGAGATCGACTGCAAGCCCAAGATTCACATCAGGCTTCGTTATGAGGTTTGGAATTCCGTCAATTATAGTGAAAGCATTATTTAGAGCGGGAATCGATTCAAGTGCTTTAACAATTGCCCATCCTATAATATGTGTAAAAGATATCTTTCCTGAGTTATTTTTCTTAAGGTAATTATTAATTGTTATTCTGTTTTCTTCAAGAACTTTTACTGGTATTGCACGGAATGATGTAGCTATTGGTATGGTAAGGCTTGCAGTCATGTTCTCAATTATGCGCTCACCCACTCCCCTGATAGCTGAAGCTTCTTCTCCGCTTTGCGGCTGAGGCAAGGGCGCTGATTTAAGTTTTTCTGAATCTGTAACCGGAGTAAACACATAAGCACCGGCTGATTGTTTTTCGGTGTTATTTGCTGCAGGGGTATAGCTGTTACCGTTCACTTTGATATTCAAACCGCTGAATAATTGCTTCCAGTCCTCGCCAACTGAATCCGGGTTATTAAGGTAATTATCAAGAAGCTCCATGACGAACCACGTATTGACACCGAATTCGGATAATTTCTCGCGCTGATCTTTTGTTAAATCTTCTAATTTCATCTAATTTGTTTATGTATAAATTGCTCTTAAAAGAGCAATTTGACCGCAAATTTAATCATAATAAAAACCAAGTTCACTTCAATATTTTGAGAACAATTCAATTGTGGTTTTTCATTGATTTATGAATTGTTTCATACTAAATACACCTGTCCGGCGGTTCGAGTGATTTTCATACGCCAACAGCCGGACTGCAATTTCAGCTTGAAATTAAACAATTTACCCATGTGTCCGGTGATTCGTTTTAATATCCAACAGCCGGACAACTTAAACGCCTCTTTTTACAGACTTTACATTCTGAACACCCGCACTTTGATAAACCGGACAACATAACTTGAAATAATCCGCCTCATATATGCTGTTTGCATATAATTTGCAATATATAAATGCAGGTGGAATATATCAAGACTGAAATATTTACATTTCGGGCGCATGCCGCCAAAGCCCGAGAGCAAGGGAATCAAAGAAGGATCCATTCATAAACTGTTAAGTGAGCAAAAAAGCTTAGCCACTAATTTCACTAATTTATTTTTGTATCGTTGGTGAGAACACCAACGACGGCGGTGAATATTACGAATATTATAACGGCGCTCAAATAGTTATAATAATGAAAAAGTGTAATAAAATTTGCTGCAAGCTTTGAATAATTTGACCTGTGCTAAGTGGAAGGTCGTTCATGAATCTACCTTTGGATCAAGCGGAACCTTTACTTCGATCTTGGTAAATTTTCCCATTTCGCTTTCAATCCCCCAGAGTCCCCCGAAGAGAAGAGCTCTTTCCTTCATACCAACAATTCCAAGAGATGATGTTCTTTCGATCTCCTCATTTGTAATGCCTTTTCCGTTATCAGAAATAGTAAGGATAAGCCATCCGTTAATATTTTCCAGCTTGATAAGTACTTTATCAGCGCCTGAGTGTCTTGCAATATTTGTAAGGGTTTCCTGTACTATTCTGAACATTGAAATAGACTTTTCTATTCCCAGGCTAAATCCGTCATCGCAAAGATCAGTATCGCATTTGATCTTGGTTCTCTTTTCAAATTCACCGGCATGCCATACAATAGCCTCTGAGAGCCCGAGCTTATCCAATACATTAGGCCTGAGGTCTGTAGCTATCTTCCTCACTTTATTGATAATGTCGTCAATTGCAAGATTAATTTTTGTCAGCTCTTTTACAAGTTCCTCAGTGTTTGCCTTTTCAGGCTGCTTAGCTGCCTTTTTCCTTATGAACGAGATATCCATTTTAAGAACAGTAAGGTCCTGCCCGAGCTGATCATGTATTTCCCTGGAAATAAAATAGCGTTCGTCCTCCCTGGCTTTCTGCAGATGATTGGAATATGCCCTGAGCTTTTCGGTGGTTTCCTCCAGTTTTTTCTCGTAGAGCCTTCTTTGAGTAACATTGGTAATTATCGCTTCCACGGTTTGAGGTTTACCTGCAGAATTCTTTACGATCGTGCTTCTCTGATTTAACCAGCGGTCTTCACCTGATTTGTGCCTAATCATGAATTCAATATCATTAACAGCTTCACCTGCAGCAAGCCTTCTGAAATTTCTCTTATAATGCTCCATCCAGTCGGGTTTAACAATCTCTTCAATCAAATTAGGCCTAAGGTAGAAATCTGCCGGCGCATAACCGGTAATATTTATACATGCCCTGTTGACATAATTATATGCAAGATCCTCGAGTGACTGGCTTAATATCATATCCATGGCATTTTCCGTCAGGCGGAAATATCTTTCTTCGGCTTCTTTAAGCTTATTTTCTACATCATACCTGTAGATTGCTGCGCTGATAGCCGAATTGATATCTCTGTCATCCAGAGGTTTGGTAATAAATCCGTATGAATTTGTGAACATCGTTCTTTCTACTGTATCTTCATCCTGGTGTGCAGTTAAGTAAACAACGGGAATATCAAATGTATCATTTATTATCTTAGCTGCCTCGACCCCGTCAGTGCCTCCTTTAAGAGTAATATCCATAAGCACAAGCCCGGGCTTCATTTCACCTGCTTTTTTGATAGCATCTTCAGCATTCGATACAATCCCGACAGATTCATACCCCAGTCTTTTTATAGTTGCTTCAATATCCTTGGCAATGATCTTTTCGTCTTCGACAATTAAGATCTTTAAGCTTCTAAATATTAAATTCATTTGAGTTAAATTAAATTTTATAATCTTTTCTTATAATACAGTTCTTTGAAAATTATCCTGATCTCTGTACCGCAATCGGTATTTACTTCAAGCCTTCCTTCAATCTGTTCAGTCAAAGTATCAACAAGCTCCATCCCAAGTGTATCGCCATTTTTGAAATCAAGCTTTCCGGCACCAACCCCGTCATCTTTTACAACAAGCTGGTTCCCGGCATCTTTACTTTCTATAAGGCTGATAGAGATATTTCCTTTTCTCCCGTCAGGAAAAGCATGCTTGATGGAATTGGTCACAAGCTCATTTACAATTAAGCCGCATGGCAGGGCTGTATCTATCCCGAAATATATTTCTTCGACCATTATGTTCAGATTGATCCTGCTGGATGATACTCCGTTTACAAAAAAAAGGTACGAGCACAGTTCCTTAAGATAATCTTTGAAATTTATCATGCTCAGGTCTTTTGATTTGTAAAGCTGCTGGTGGATAAGCGCCATCGATTTTACGCGCTGTTCGGTAAGCAAGAAATATTCAACAGTGGTCTTATCTTTGATCTTTTCGGATTGCAGCCTGAGCAAGCTCGAAACAATCTGAAGATTATTCTTAACCCTGTGATGGATCTCTTTGAGCATCAGTTCCTTTTCTCCAAGAGATCTCATTAGTTCATCGTTTATTCTCTTAAAATCCGTTATATCCTGCATTGTACCCTGCATTCCTGTCAGGTTCCCGTTCTCATCAACAATCGGCTCTCCCATTACCCTCACAAATCTTATTTCACCCCCCGGCCTTATTATCCTGTCTTCATTAATATATGATTTCTTTTCACGGATTGCCTCATTTATCAGCTTATTAGTAAAATCCCTGTCTTCTTCATAAATGCTCTTCAGCATTTGTTCAAACGGTACACTGTTTGTAATGGGTTCGATTCCCAGGATACTGCATATTTCTGCTGAGTTGTAAATTTCGTTAGTGCCGGTATTAAGAACCCAGTTGCCAATGTGTGAAATTCTCTGGGCTTCTTCCATATTCATGCGGATCTCTTTTAATTCAATTTCCTTCTTTATCCTTTCGTCAATTTCACTTTGCGCCTGCTGGTATAAACCAGCATTTATTGTAGCTGCCGTAATTGGCGAGGTCAATGATTCCAGCATCCTCAAATTGTCTCCGTTGAACGCATTTTTCTTATAACTAAGTACCTGAATAGTTCCAATTACATTACCTTCTATCTTCATGGGGACCAATAGCGCCGAAGAATATAAACTTTTGGGCTTACTGCTTATATTGTCATTGCTGTAGGAGTAGTTGCTTATGCT
>JANWKI010000067.1 GCA_025451455.1 Ignavibacteria bacterium | reverse complement strand
GTATCCTTACCGGTGAAATCTTTTGAGCGAAGGCTTGAAATGAAAGAGGCTGTCATATTCATCATATCCTTCCAAAAGTACACTATTATGGCTATCATGGTTCCAACCTGAATCACAGCAGTGTATGATGCGCCGATATCTTTCCATCCAAAAAAAGAAGGTATTATCCTCAAATGAGCTGTACTGCTGATCGGCAGAAATTCAGTTAATCCCTGTACAACGCCCAGTAATATTGCTTTTAATATCTCTTCCATTAATTCAGATTTACTGAAAACCCTAACCTGGCACCAATACCATATCCGCTTACTGAAGCTTCAACATTTGAATTTGGAGCTTTCAATGGATTACCGCTATTATCTTTTAAGCTGCCGTAGAAATTACCGAATGCAAACCCGCTCAAATAACCGTAAAAATTGTTTGAAAGCTTTGGTGAAAATACAATTTCTGCCCTGATAGAGGGACCATTTGACTTATATGTAAGTGTAGTGCTGTTATTTACCTTATTATCGACCTGCTGAAAATGAAAACCGACCCCTGCTCCAAACTTAAAATTAAAGTTAGGGAATTTCAGCATATAATTAACAATTATATACGGCTGATGGCCGTTTATTGTGTAATCGAACACTGCCGGAGAATATGAGTAACTCATGCTCCGTATATAATAAGAATAATCAAGTTTTGCAGAAATAGTACTTGAAAATTCATATTCTAATCCCCCAAAAAATTCAATTCCGGCATTGAATGATTTAATACTGTCACTTGTACTATAAGGGATCTGCGCAACAAGGTAATCATTAAATTCAGGAGTAATGCCATAATCTAAACCCATACCGGCGTAAAGTGAAATTTGTTTTTTCTTAGCCGGTTGTTTCTGTGCATTTACTGAGGAAATGAAAATCCCCAAAAACACCGCAATAATTAATAGTATTTTCATCAAATGCTATATATCCAGATTCTTAACGTATTTAGCATTCTTTTCAATGAAATTCCTGCGGGGTTCAACTTCTTCACCCATTAATGTTTCGAAAACTTTATCAGCAGTAATTGCATTTTCAATGGATACCCTCAGAATTGTTCTCGTTTCAGGATTCATAGTTGTCGACCATAACTGTTCCGGATTCATTTCACCAAGACCTTTGAAACGGGAAATTGCAAATCCTTTTCCTTTTGTAATAATTTCTCCGTTTTCCGCAACTTCTGTTTCTGAAACTTTAACTTCAGTTTCTTTTGAGCCTTTACCATTGATCTTAAATCTCTTCAATATCTGGTCCTTCTCGGATTCATCATAAGCATAATGCTCTTCTTTATTTACTTTTATCTTATATAGAGGAGGCTGGGCAATATACAATCTGCCTGTTTCAATTATTTCCTTCATATGCCTGTAGAAGAAAGTAAGCAGCAAAGTTCTGATATGGCTTCCGTCAACATCGGCGTCGCACATAAGTATTATTTTGCCGTATCTAAGCTTTGATTCATCAAAATCATCTGAGTTACCAATACCGGCTCCAAGAGCTGTGATAATGGATTTAATTTCATCGTTTTCAAGTATCTTATTAAGCCTGGCTTTTTCAACATTAAGTATCTTCCCTTTTAGAGGAAGTATAGCCTGGAATCTTCTGTCCCTTCCCTGCTTGGCTGAACCGCCTGCTGAATCACCCTCTACAAGATATATTTCACAATGATCCGGATCGCTAATAGAACAGTCTGCAAGTTTTCCTGGAAGGCCTGAAAATTCCAAAGCGTTCTTCCTTCTGATAAGTTCTCGTGCTTTCCTGGCGGCTTCCCTTGCCTCGGCAGCCCTGAGGCATTTTTCAATGATCTTCTTGGCAACTGATGGATTTTCTTCAAGATAATCCTGCAGCTCCTCTCCGACGATCATTTCAACAATACTTTTTACTTCGCTGTTTCCAAGTTTGGTTTTAGTCTGACCTTCAAACTGCGGTTCCGGTACTTTTGTGCTGATTACGCAAGTAAGCCCTTCACGAAAATCATCGCCGGTAAGCTGAATCTTGTCATTTTTGATAATATTTGCCTTACTTCCGTAATTGTTAAGGGTCCTTGTCAATGCTGTTTTAAATCCCACAAGATGTGTTCCGCCTTCGTGGGTATTAATATCATTTACATAGGAAAATATGTTCTCATTGTACGATTCATTGTACTGAAAAGCAACTTCTACCTGCGTATTATCCCTTTCCCCTTTAATGAAAATTGGCTCCTTCATAAAGGATTTCCTGGAAAGATCGATATATCTTACAAATTCTTTGATCCCGCCAACAAAATGAAAAACATCTTCCTTATTTGTTCTTTCATCTTTTATGATAATTGTAACATCCTTGTTCAGGTAAGCAAGCTCTCTCAGCCGGTCTTCAATTATCTCATACTTAATGTTAACTGTATTGAAAATTGTCTTATCCGGCATAAAAGTAGTTTTTGTACCTGATTTTTTTCCTTCATACTTGCCTTTTTCCTTAACCGGGCCAGTCGGGTCACCTGCTCTGTACTCCTGAACAAATATCTTTCCTTCGCGTCTCACTTCCACCTTCAGCCATTCGCTTAACGCATTCACAACCGATACACCCACCCCATGCAGACCGCCTGAAACTTTGTAAGTACTTCTGTCAAACTTTCCGCCTGCATTCAGGACTGTCATAACAACTTCCAGAGCAGATTTTTTCTCAGTCGGATGCATACCGGTCGGAATACCACGCCCGTTATCTTCTACAGTTATTGAACCGTCTTTATTTATTGATAACGAGATCTTATCGCAATAGCCTGCAAGCGCTTCATCAATACTGTTATCAACAACTTCATATGCGAGATGATGCAAACCCCTGCTTGATACATCACCAATGTACATCGCAGGCCTTCTCCTAACATGCTCCAGGCCTTTTAAGACCTGAATGCTATCAGCACCATAACCTTCTTTTGCTCCCGGTTTACCGATGATTGCTTTCTTATCAGCAGGTTTATTCTTTTTTTCAGCCATTTATTTAAATATTATATCCTTTATTTGTTTTGTTGGAGTCAAATTCTTATTGACATTCTCAATTATTTCAAATTTTCTTCTGGTCAGTTCAAATCTCCATACGGAATCCTGTACCTTAACCATTAGTACATCATTTCTTTTGTAAGTTGGTACTGCAATTTTCGCTATCTTATCACCTACTGCAGTTTCCCAGAATGCATATCGCCTTTTCTTTTCTCTCTTAAGAGTTCCAAGCAGCTCCCCAATCTCGTTGTGCAGGTCGCTTGTTTTTTTTGAGTGTATTTTATAATTAATGGACAAGAACTGCCGAGCCGTTTGATATTTGAAAGCTTGTTATATCTGAAAAATCATTTCTAAGTATCTTAATATAATCATGATCTGTAGTCGTTAAAAATACCTGGTTATATTGTGTTATCATTGAACTTATCTTATTGATCCTGCTTTTATCGAGTTCAGAAAAAACATCATCCAGCAGCAGTATCGGGTCACCGGTATTTGAATGGCTCAGATTCTCTTTCATGTAACCAAATTCCGATAATTTCAAAGAAACCACAAAAGTCTTGTGCTCACCCTGTGAAGCAAATGTCTTAATATCAAAAAGTCTTCCGTCCTTTTCCATTTCGAAAATATAATTATCCCTGTGCGGACCAAGAAGTGAGATACCTCTTTTTATTTCCAGTTCAAGCTTATCTTTGAGTTTATTTGCGAATTCTTCCTTCAGAGAAAAAACATCCTTAGAGGCTGCTTCACCATCAACAAACACATCACTATGGTATGTTATAACAGGTACGTATCTGTTACCTACAATTTCAGAAAAACATTTATGCAGGTATACTTTAAATTCTTCAATAAAGTCAAGTCTTCTCAGCAGTATCTTTAGCCCAAAATCAGCCAACTCTTCATTCCATGGCTCAAGCAGGCTTATCAGTTCATGCTTGGAATATCTTCCGTTAAAAAGGTTATCTCTTAAAAGCGAATTTTTCTGTTTAATAACCTTATTAAAGTTTCTCAGATCATCAAGATATACTTTGCTTATCTGTGATATCAAGAGATCAAAATTTCTTCGCCTGTCCTGCGGAGTTCCATTTGTCAGTTTCAGATCCTGCGGAGATAACACGATCAGCGGGAATTGTCCGATAAAATCATTCATCCTGGTCACTTTTTCACTGCCATACAAAAGTGATTTCGAATTCTCCAGCCTGTCGTATGACAATTTGATCTTATTCCTGGAGCCGGAAGCATTACAAAACTCCCCAGCAGCTAAAAAGGAATTCTCAGCATAGTTAACACAATCAGCATCTGAATTAAGCAGGAAGCTTTTTGTATAACATAGCATAGAAATTGCTTCCAGAATATTGGTCTTTCCGTTTCCGTTTTCACCAAAAATAAAATTCAGTTTTTGGTTAAATGTTAAAGAACAGCGGGAATAATTCTTAAAATTTTCAAGGTGAAGATTATCAAGAAACATTATCAGATATTTCTAACCGGCATAACGAGCATCATAAGGTCTTCGTTTTCATTTGGCTCTGAAGGCCTGATAATAGATGCCTTGAGCGGCGTGCTGAAATCGAACATTAACGACTCGTTTTCAAAATGCTGAATCGCTTCGAGAAGGTATTTTCCGTTAAAGGCAATTTCAAATTCATCACTTTCGGTAAAACTGCATTCAATTGACTCATCTGCATCTGTGCCATATTCATTATTGGTTGCTCTTACTTTAAGCTCGCTTTCTGAAACAGAAAAAGAGGTTTTATTGGTAACCTGGTCTGACATAATAATGCTTCTTTTTACCGCTCCGATCAAATCGGTCTTGTTTACCTTAAGGATCTTTTCGTTGTCATCAGGGATTACGGATTCGTAGTTGGGAAATGTATCATCTATTAAACGTGAATTTACCGAAATATTATTAAATGTACATTTCAGAAATTCATTACTGAAAAAGATCGTAACGCTGGCGTTTTCCATAGCAGTCTTACCGCTTTCCTCTGCCGGCTCATTTTCATTTTGCCTGACC
>JANWKI010000066.1 GCA_025451455.1 Ignavibacteria bacterium | reverse complement strand
TGATGTCGGTATTTTCTCATTGACCCTGGATGCCGTTAAATACAGGCTTGCCTCTGGTGTGTATCTGTACAGGCTTGAAGTGAACAGGGATAATAGATCCGTTTATACTGAAATCAAAAAAATGGTGTTGGTGAAATGATGATGAAAATAACTATCTTACTCTCAGTTACTGCGGTTTTTTTTATGTATTCATGCTCCGGTTCAGATAGCGGTAAATCATATTCTCTCAAAACAGGTGAATATAATTACGTGATTTCAGACAGCAGCGGTTATTCGCTTGTTGAAGGTGTTATGAAGATCGATTCCATAAAAAAAGAACTTTTTCCGGGAAGCAATGAAGTTACAGGAAGCTTTACGGTAACAAAAACGAATAAAGATACTTCTTATCACGGGCTAACAAGCCTGAGTGCAAATGAGCTAAAAGGCTATTACAATGATTCAGCCAGAACTATAAACATTAATACTAACCCCAAAATAGCAGATGCCAATGTGTTTATAAACGCAAATGTCTCCTCAAAAGAACTCAAAGGTAGCTGGTATTATTCCACATTCAGAGGGCAAAATAAGGAAGGCGGATTATTCACAGCTGTAAAGAAGAAATAAGAGTACTTTATTTTTTTTCAATGTTTTTTAAAATATTTTGTTTTGAACTAGGGGCGCTATGCCCCTTGTTCTTTATTAAAATGATGAAAATTTCACTAAAATATCCTGTCTGAGGGTATTTTTTCTTAATTGAATATAACACAATATAGCCTTATTTTTGTATAAATAAGCTAAAATTTGACACAATAGCATCTTCAGTTAATCACGAAAGAAAGGTAAAGTAATGAAAATTGCCGTATGTGTTTCGCAGGTACCTGATACTACGACCAAGGTTAAGATCGGTGCCGATGGCAAAACAATTGACCCGTCAGGAGTAACTTACATAATCAATCCCTATGATGAGCTTGCAGTCGAGGCTGCTCTTCAATTGAAGGAAAAACAAGGCGGCGAAACTATAGTTTTAACAGCAGGCAGGGATAGCAGCAAAGAAGTTATCAAGAAATCATATGCAATGGGGATTGAAAAAGGAATTCTCATTAAATCCGATATTGAAATGGATTCTTATGCAGTTGCAAGGAACCTCGCAGATGTTCTCAAAGAGATCAATCCGGATATTATATTTTTCGGCAAACAATCGATCGATTATGATGATTCACAGGTCGGGCTGCTTGTTGCTGAAATGCTTGGTCTGCCCTCGATTAATGTAGTTGTTAGTTTGAATATCGAAGGCTCCAAGGTCACCGCAGAAAGAGAGATAGAGGGTGGTAAAGAAGTTGTAGAAGCTACTCTTCCGGCAGTGATCTGCGCTCAAAGGGGGCTGAACTCACCGAGATACCCGAACCTGAAAGGCATTATGCAGGCTAAATCAAAACCTATAGAAGAAAGACAGCCCTCATATACAGAAAATAAAATTGAGATTCTTAATATGACCCTTCCAAAGGCCAAGTCTAAAGGGAAAATTGTCGGAACAGACGTTGCAGCTGTGGGCGAGCTTGTTAAGCTTTTAAGAGAGGAAGCTAAGGTAATCTAATGTCAAAAGTACTTGTATTTGTAGACTCACGTGATAATAAGATAAAGAATTCTGGTTTCGAAGCAGCTTCAAAGGCAGTTAATATTGCAAGTGAACTTGGATGCGAAACTGAAGCGCTTCTGATCGGAAGCGGTGTATCTTCAATTGCCGGCAGCCTTGGAGCTTACGGAATCAAAAAAGCGCTGGTTGCTGATGACCCGAAGCTTGAAAAATACTCGACCACTGCATATTCTAAAATACTTGCCGATGCATGCAGATCTGCAGGGGCAGATGTGATAATTCTTTCTGCCACTTCTATGGGTAAAGATATTTCACCCAGGGTTTCGGCAAAGCTTGAAGCAGGGCTTGCTGCGGACTGTACTGAAATAAGAACTGAAGGCGGAAACATTTATGCAAAACGCCCGGTTTATGCTGGAAAGGCTTTTATTGAGGTTAAAATAAATTCCGCTGTTAAGATATTTTCCTTGAGGCCAAATGTTTTTAAACCTGTAACAATTGATGGTGTTACAACTGCAGCAGAAAATGTTTCAGTGGAGTTAACTGATGCTGATTTCAGCTCACAGGTTAAAGAGATTGTTGTGAGCAATGAAAAACTGGATGTAACCGAAGCTAATATTGTAGTTTCCGGGGGAAGAGGGTTAAAGGGGCCGGAGAATTTCCATCTGGTCGAAGAACTTGCAAAAGTGCTTGGCGGCAGCGCCGGAGCCTCAAGGGCGATAGTTGATGCCGGCTGGAGGCCTCATTCCGAGCAGGTCGGGCAGACAGGCAAGACAGTTTCTCCGAGTCTTTACATAGCTGTTGGAATAAGCGGAGCAATACAGCATCTGGCAGGCATGTCTTCATCAAAATGCATAGTTGCCATAAATAAGGATAAGGATGCACCGATATTCCAGGTAGCTGATTATGGAATTGTCGGGGATGCGCTGGAAATAGTTCCTGCTTTGACAGAAGAATTTAAAAAGGTATTATCAAATTAAATATTATTTCTTATATTGGGCTATGGAAATGCCTGAATAAGCAAGGAATTTACAAACACGAAAAAACAGGTTATTTGATGGATAACGACAAAATACAGGTTGATATATTAGGACTTTCACCAACACCAGCTCCCGGAGGGGGCGGTTATGCACTGATACTTAAGGAAATCGGTGGAGACAGGCGATTGCCTATAATTATCGGCAGTTTTGAGGCTCAGCACATAGCTCTGGAGCTAGAGGGTATTAAGCCGCCAAGGCCTTTAACCCACGACCTTATCAGGAATATTATTGAACAGCTGGGTTTTTCAATCTCATATGTATATATTAATGAGCTTAGAGACGGTACGTTTTTTGCTAAAATAAAGGTTGATGTTGGAAGTATTGATGAAATTGATGCAAGGCCCTCAGATGCTATTGCTTTAGCTTTAAAATTTGCTGTTCCAATATATGTTTCTGAAGAAGTAATGAATGAAGTGGCATTTGTGCCTGATAAGGAAAGCGATGAAGAAGGCATAGAGGGAGACCTGTTCAAACAGTCCGATCCCGCAGAGCTTTCAGATGAACCTGCTGACCCATTCACAAGAAGAATCATTAAACTGCAATTCGATCTAAAGACTGCAATTGACGGCGAGGATTATGAAAAAGCAGCATTTATCAGGGATGAAATAAAGAAACTGGAATTAAGCAGGTAAATTATTCTGTTTCAGGAATTTTCAATCTAAGGCCTGTTTTCTATAAGCAGGCTTTTTTGTTATTGACGGTTAATTTAAAAATATAGAAAAATGATGAATCTGGCAATTGATATCGGCAACAGTTTCACACATATGGCTCTTTTTGATAAGAAAAAGGTTCTCAAAAAGCTTAGTTTTGAATCAGGCTTGGGGATAAATTTAATTGACGGGAAAGTAAGAACTTCGCTGGGGGCTTATATGGATAAAATCGGGCAAGTCGGGCTTTCATCAGTGGTTCCATTATCGAATTTATTGTGGAATGATGCTGCTATAATATTGTTTAAACTAACTCCATTAACCATTAATTATAAAATGCAGTTACCTATTAAAATAAAAGTAAAAAATCCGCAATCACTCGGTACAGACAGAATATGCAATGCGGTCTTTGCTTTTAAATATTTTAAGGGTAAAGAAAACGTAATTATTGCGGATTTCGGGACAGCAAATACATATGATGTTATCCTGAAAAACAGTGATTTTATAGGAGGAATAATTGCCCCCGGCATCAGTACTTCAGCCAAAGCATTAAACCTGAATACCGGGCAGCTGCCATTATTTGAATTAAAAGATTTAAACCCTAAAGTTCCGCTTGTGGGAAAGAACACCCATGAAGCAATTCAATCCGGACTGCTGAATTATCCCGTTTATGCAACAGAAGGCATTATAAAGGGGATTGAAAAGGAGTTTAAGAGGAAATTTAAGGTAATTATCACAGGTGGCTCAGCCGGTAAGATCCGAAACAAGCTTGCAATCAAATCATATTATGCTGAAAATGCTGTTCTGGAGGGGATTAACATAATCCTTAATTATAATTCAGCAAAATGACCGTCCTGACAAAACAATATGAGCTCAAGACAAAGGGTAATTGTGATATGGTTGATATTACCGATAGGGTTAGAATATATCTTCAGTCCAGCAAGCTGAAACACGGAAATGCTACAGTTTTCGTTGTTGGTTCTACAGCCTCGGTAAGCACAATTGAGTACGAACCCGGACTGAAAAAAGATCTTCCTGAAATACTGGAAAAGTTCATACCCTCGAAGCAGAAATACCATCACAATGATACCTGGGGTGACCATAACGGGCATTCACACCTCCGTTCAACGCTTTTCGGCTGTTCACAGACCATCCCTTTTGTAAATGGTGAGCTATTACTCGGCACATGGCAGCAGATAATTCTGATAGATTTTGACGAAAGGCCGAGATCAAGAAAGATTATTATACAGCTAATAGGTGAATGACAAAAAAGACGGAAAAGATACTGCTCTTCCTGCTCTTTTTGTTCTGTCTTGCGCTCAGGCTTGCGTTTATAACACAAAAAAACCTTTGGTTTGATGAAGTCTTTTCATGGAACCTTACGCTGGGTTCATTCTACGAAATAATTGTCCGTACATCAAATGATATACATCCCCCTTTATTTTATTTTGTGCTCAAGTTATGGGATCTTGCATTCGGTGATTCAGTATTTGCAATGAGACTCCTCTCGGCATTATTCTGTTCATCAGCGGTATTTTTTATTTACCCTCTTGCAAAAAGAGTTTTGAACTCAGCTAATTCATTAATTGTTGTTCTGCTGTACTGTGTTTCTCCGTTGAATCTTTATTACTCACAGGAAGTACGTATGTCAGCAATGAACCTGTTCTTAAATCTCGGGTCTGTTTATTTTCTGTTTAAACTGATGGATGAAGAGAGGCTGAATGTTCTGAGCAGCAAACTGCGCGGTTTACTTAAAGACAGGGTATTTTATGGTTATGTTTTGTTTACTGCTGCGGCAATTTATACACATTACTTTTCTTTTTTTATTCTTGCGGCACAGCTTTTGTATATTATTTCGGTCAACAAAAAAAACTTAAAACTATACAGACCCTTTCTTGTCATTTACTCCGCTATCGTTATGCTGTATTTACTTTGGCTCCCTCCATTTTTTGATCATCTCATGAGGGGGCAATCATGGAGGAGTCCGCAGACAATATCACAGATAGGAAATGAATATATCAATTACCTGAAGGATATGAACCTGGGGTTATATTATCATTATTCAAATCTAGAAATTATCAGGTATATAACAATATTTCTTGCAATTGCTTTTATTATTTCAATTACAGGGCTTCTGTGGAAGAAGAAAGAAAACAGCAACTCCTCTTTACCCTTTATCATAATGATAGTTGTTATACCACTGTTGATTGCCGGGCTCATTTCAATCAAACAAAAAATTGAGTTTTACCGGTACCTTAGTATACTAGTACCTTATATTCTGATCTTGCTTGTTTACGGTTTAACCGGTTTTAAATTGTTACACAGGTATGCTTCTTATTCATTAATATTCTTTACAGCGATTGTAAATATTTATGGAGTTGATATTCATTTCAGGTCAGATTTCAAGAATGATGATTACAGGCCGCTTATCAAACTCATAAATGACAACTATACAGAAGGGGAGAGGATATACGCAGAGCCTCATTATAATGGCTGGGTAATAGATTATTACAAAAAGCAGGAGAACCTCAGGATACCAAATACCGCATTTATCAGGTACGGCTGGAATGAGATAATGGATTCAATAAATGTTCAAAAACCTGAAAGTTTCTGGGTTGTGTTTGATTACAGCTCTGTTGATACAACAAAATACAGCAAATACAAAAGTGACTTGTCTTTCAGATTTGAAAATGAAATGACCAAAACGTTTTTTTTAGCACCGTCCAAAGTAGAGTTATTCAGGTATAGCAAAAAAAAATAGGGAATTACCAAATCATTCCTAACAATAAAAAAGCCGGCTCAAAATTGAACCGGCCTGAGATTTAATTCGTTAGTATGAAGTTTAAACAGAGATCTCCTGAGTTTCTTTGATCTTTTCAGTGTTCCCGTTTTTGCTTTTAACTTTACTAAGATCAATTCCAACCGCATTTCCGTTCAGGCTGCCGTTATGATAGTCTCCGGTGCCCTGTTTCTTATGGAGAGCATCAAGCCTTTCCTGCAATTCATACTGCCTGCGTATCTTATCTTCGAATTCCTTCATCTTTTCTTCAATTGTCAGTATCTTCTTAGTCTTTGAGATCATATCCTCACGGTAGCGTTTCAGGAAGTAGTGGATAGTCTCAACGCGTATCTTAATTGAGCCGGTCGGCTTATTCTCATCGATATCTTTGAATGAGAAGTACGGTGTACCGCTATCTGAAACTATTTCTTCGACAACGGTATAAATGGGAGCGTCATGGCCGCATTTGAAAGATGAGAGTTCAAGCGCCACTAAGTTAGGATGGCGGGCAGTGTATTTTGCAGCCCATACTTTCCTTGTTGTGTTCTCACTGTATGAGTTCTTCCATACATCGCCAACATCCATTGGTCCCTTGATTATTCCGGCTTTTACTTCATCGCCGAAGAGCCTCTCAAGCATATCTTCATCTGTGGGCAGTGCATCCTGGTTAAATACTGTGTATCCAAGCTTCTGGAATTCCTCGAGTATTTCATGATTCAGTCCCGGATCATTATGATACGGCCTTGCTAGAACTACAATTCCTATCTTGTTTTCCCTTTCAAGGTCGTCAAGCGCTTTGCGTGCTTTTTTCATCATCGATTTATTGTACCTGTTAAGCGCTTTATAAGCTTCATCGACTGCCTTATCGTTCTCTTCTTTAGAAAGCCCGAGTTTTGGGCCCCATTCATCAAACATCTGCTTAGCGCAAAGTTTAGGCTCGGTCATATATAAATATGTATTTATATACTCAATACCGTTATCCCTGAACATATCGCTTTCCTTAGTAAAAGCCGCTTTTGCAGCCTCTGAGGTCGCAGTAACAGTCGGGCAGGCATGATGCTGCTGTGCGTAGATCAGGTCTGACGGAATAGTATCAACAAGCGGAAGGAAGATATAATTCAGCTTCTTCTTTTTGTGTACTTTGTAAATGAGGTTGTGAAGATGAGGAATTCCTATTTTTGACGGGAAGCACGGGTCAATTGAACCGCGTTTTGCGCCTTCTTTATACATTTCCTCGCTTGTATATTCGCTGAATACAATGTTACCGGGATTAATACCTACTGCTTCAAAGTATGCAGTGAAAAACGGAGTGTGCGCATACATATTAAGCACTCTGGGTATTGCAATTACAACCTTGCCCCTGTTCTTCATCAGTTCAACCCTTGCTTCAAATACTTCCTTTGCTTTCTTATCGAACTTAAACTTCAGTTCTTCCAGTTTAGTGGGTACGGGTATCTCATCCTTAACAATAGCAGGGGAGTGCGACTTCCAGACCTCAACGGCAGCATGCTCAACAAGGTTTGGTGTAATATCCTTAACAGCATCCAGTCCTTTTTTGATATCCTTCATTGAATTGAGATCTTCAACTGTTCCTTTTTCGCAGGTAGCAATAATTAACCTTTGAGTTCCGCCGACTATCGGCACTTTTGAATTAGGATTAACTATCTTCTCTTTAGGGAACACAATTGATTCATCTTTTACAAAAGGAATAGCAGCTTCTTCTGT
>JANWKI010000065.1 GCA_025451455.1 Ignavibacteria bacterium | reverse complement strand
TTATATTCTATTCAGGAATAACTAAATTAGCAGAAAAAACAGGCAGGGTAAATCTTCTGCCCGCGGCACTAAGGTATGAATTCCAAATGGAGCAGCGTCCGGAAGTATTCATAACTCTGGGCATGCCGGATACTTTGGATCAGGAACTTTCCGGAACAAAAGATTATACAGGGTATTTGCTGGAGAAACTGACTGCAGAGCTGGACATGCTCCAAAGAGATGTTACTGGAAAAAATACAAATGGTTTTGAAGTGATTTTCCACGGAAAAGATTCACGAAATAAAACTTTTGATAAGATCGCTGAATAATCAATAAATCCCTGCCCATTTGGGAGGGTTAGAGTGGGGTACAATCTGCTATATTATAATATACTGGTTTCGGCAATATTATTTGTTCTGCTTATTATCTGTATATGGAATCTTTATCTTCTCAGAAGAAGGAATTATCCCTCCATAAAAAACTCTGAGCTGCCTTTTGTTTCAGTGCTTGTACCTGCGCGCAACGAAGAACTTAATATCAAAAATATTCTTCGCTCGCTGTTAATGCAGGACTACCCTAAGTACGAAGTAATAGTACTGAACGATAACTCCGAAGATAAAACCGGTGAAATAATCAATGCTCTGAAAATTGAGTACCCTGAGTTAAAGGTAATAACCGGAAAACCGCTTCAAAGAGGATGGACGGGTAAATGTTATGCCTGTAAACAGCTTTCCGAATCAGCAGTTGGTGAATATTTGCTTTTTACCGATGCTGATACTATTCACAACCCAAATTCACTCAGGGATTCCATTACAATAGCTCAAAACCGGCAGGCTGACTTGCTGACACTTTTTCCTAAAATGACTATGGTTACACTCGCGGAGAAATTGATCATGCCCATGCTTTGGTTCACTGTAATGCTTCTGCTGCCGTTTTATTTTGTTGATAAAAAAGGGTTCGTAAAATTTTCTATTGGTGTGGGTCCTTTCATGCTGTTCAAAAAAACTGCTTACGAGAAGATCGGCGGCCACGAGTCGGTTAGAAGCGCAATTGTTGAAGATGTGTGGCTTGGCAGAAGGATAAAGGAATGCGGCCTGCATCTTGTAGCCGCTGACGGTCACAATATGCTTAGTGTCAGGATGTACCGCAGTTTCCATGAGATCTGGGACGGTTTTTCCAAGAATATTTTTGCGGGCTTTGGATTTTCTTCATTTGCCCTGTTTACTATTAATATCATGTATTTTTTGCTGTTTTTTATTCCTTTTTTGTTATTTTTTATTCAATTATCTTCAGAATTAAGTTCAAATTTCCTGTTAATTCTGCCGGGTTTTCAGGTTTTGATACTTTATATATCAAGAATTTTAATATCAGCCAAATTCAGGCTTGGTATTATTTCAACAATTCTGCATCCAATTGGCGCGCTCAGCGTACCGATTGTCGCATTAAATTCATGGCGCTGGATAACCCTTGGAAAAGGGGCAAAATGGAAGGGCAGGATATACAATTCTTCAGCATCGGGAAGCGCCCGGTCTGTTTCTGAAAAATAAATTTTAATAAATGAAGATTTTTTCTGTATTATTTTTACTCTTTATAATAAATTTCGCGGGTTTAAAGGCTGCCTCTGTTACATTTACAATGGCAGCTGAAGTTGAGCGTAATTCTTCGGTAAATCTGGATAAGGATTTCATTTCTGCCTATATAAAGAATCTGGATATTTACCCGAGGTTCTTTCCAAACATCATGAGCGTTACAAAGCTTAACGAAACCGATAGCGAGTGGCTCTACAGAGTAGAGGCGCCCCTGGCAACACCATACAACCTCACATTTGTTCTTGAAGATAAAAGCAATTCTGCAGATACCCTGCTGTTTGAATCAAAAGACAAGTTAAGGGATTATCTCTATTGCAGGGGAGTATTGAGCCAGGTAAGCGAAAAGAAAACGAAGATCTCTTTCATTTTCAAAATAAGCATGACACGCGAAAAGGCAAGTGATATTCATTTTCTTGCCGGCATTCTCGGTGAAAAATTCCTGAGCGAACAGATGAAAGATAAGCTCGAAGGTGATCTTGAGACTTTTATCTCAAAGGCAACAAAAGATATGTATCTTGCAAGCAGAACATCCGGAAAATAGTCCGGCCGGCAGTACCAAAGCCCCGAAGATTTTAAAGATCCTCACAGGTATATTATTCGTAATGACACCTGTGGGGTTTTTAATTATGTTTACAGAGTTCGGAAAAGAATATTTATGGACAACTACAATTTTCCTGGGGCTTGAGGCTCTTATTACTTTCATTGTTCTTATTTATCTTGCTGAAACATTATCGGTAATAATTGTTTCTTCAATAATTTTTCTGGCCTCATATATAATTGAATGGTGGGGCACTAACACCGGATTCCCGTTCGGGTTTTATACATATTCCGATATTCTGAAACCACTGGTAAACGGAGTGCCCCTGGGGATATCGTTTGCATGGTTCGTTGTAGCGGCAAACTCACTTCTGGCCGCAAAATATTTTCTGGGAAATTCTTCGCATATAGCTGCTGTAGCAGCTGCATCCGTATTCATACTTGCAACGGATATCCTTCTTGAACCGTTTGCTTCATTTGTAAATAATTACTGGATTTGGGATTCGGGAACCATACCAATTCAGAATTTTGCCGCATGGCTTTCCCTCGGGATCGTTTTTGCTTTCACATTAAACGGCCTGTTAAAATGGCGGGGTAATTTCGGCGAACAGAAAATATTGTTACGGATACCTGTCGTGATAATCTGCATAAATCTCATAAATTTCTCAGCAGTCAATATTGTTTACGGTTATTATGCTTTAACGCTTGTCGGACTGCTTTCATTTGGAGTTATGCTTATTTCAGTTAAATATTTGAGGAAACAGATCTGAGGCAATATGAAAATTGAATACTTCCTTGTACTTGCCCTCAGCGTTATTGCACCATTTATACTCAGCTTCAGCAAGAACCTCGATTTTTATAAATTTCCGGCAAGGCTTATACTTTCAATCGGCATACCTTTCGTAATTTTTGTTGTGTGGGATATGATCGTTACAGCCCGCGGTCACTGGAGCTTTAATCCCGAATACATTACAGGAATTAGAATATACAATTTACCTGTAGAGGAAGTACTTTTCTTCATAATTATTCCTTTTTGCGGGATTTTCACCTGGGAATGCGTGAAATACTTTATGAGGGCAAAAGAATGAAAGAATACACCCTGATTGCTTTCATATCTGTAGTGGCAGCAATACTTGCAGATGTAGTGTTAAAAACCCGGCTCATACTCAACAGGAAATTCTGGGTATTCTGGTGTGTGATGTTCGTCCTGATATTTGCAGTGAACGGTTACCTGACCTGGAGGCCGGTTGTTATCTACGGCGAAGAATATTTTATGAACATACGGTTGTTTACGATCCCAATTGAAGATTTTTTATACGGCTTTTCTTTAATTACAATGAACATTGTCTTATGGGAATTCATAACGCGTAAATTTAAGAAATAGGACTCCGGGCTGATTTAAAATTGAAACAGAAAATAATAGTTATCGGAAGCGGCTTTGGCGGACTTGCCGCGGCAATCAGGCTGGCTGTCCGCGGGCATGATGTTGAAATTTTTGAAAAGCTTGATAAGCCCGGCGGCAGGGCATACGTTTATGAAACGGGCGGCTTTAAGTTTGACTGCGGCCCGACTGTAATTACGGCCCCATTCTTATTTGACGAGCTCTTTGAGCTTGCCGGTAAAAAGGCGGAAGATTATTTCACGCTTAAAGCTCTTGATCCTTTCTACAGGATATTCAATGACAAAGGGGAATATTTTGATTACAATTCCAATACAGATTTTACCCTGAGTCAGATAGATAAGTTTAATCCAAAAGATAAACAGGGTTATCTCAAATTCATCAAAACGGCAAAGGCAATATTTCAGAAGGGATTTGTTGAGCTTGCAGATAAACCGTTCAATAAATTTTCCGACATGATGAAAATTGTACCGGATATGGTGAAGCTTAAATCATACAAAACCGTATACCGTTACACTTCATCGTTTATTAAAAATGATTTCCTGAGGCAGTGTTTTTCGTTTCATCCGCTTCTGGTTGGCGGCAACCCCTTTGATACGACATCAATTTATGCCTTAATCCATTACCTTGAAAGAGAATGGGGCATTCACTACGCTATGGGCGGCACAGGCACTATTGTTAACGGGCTTGTAAGGCTTTTTGAAGAGCTTGGCGGAAAGATACATTTCAATTCAGAGATAAAGGAAATAACAATAAAAGACCAAAAGGCAAGCGGCATTAAATTGAATGACCGCGGGGAGACCTTCATTCCTGCCGATTCAATTGTTTCCAATGCAGATGTTGCTTTCACATACCGGAACATGATACCGGAAATGTACAGGAAGAAATACACGAACCGGAAAATTGAGAAAATGCGCTACAGTATGTCACTTTTTGTGATATATTTCGGAACAAACAGAAGGTACAATAATTCAAATATTCAGCATCATAACATAATACTTGGAAAGCGCTATAAGGGGCTGTTAAATGATATTTTTAAGCGTAAGATTTTGGCTGAAGATTTTTCATTATATTTGCATATGCCAACCATGACAGATCCGTCAATTGCGCCTGCCGGATGTGAATGCTTCTATGCTCTCTCCCCCGTTCCGCACCTGGGGTCAGGCACTGACTGGTCAAAAGAAGCTGAGCCGTACAGGGATAAGATCATCCGGTTCCTTGAGGCAGGTTATCTTCCGGGTCTGGAAAGCAGTATTGTTGCAGAGCATTACATAAGTCCGCTTCACTTTCAGAATAATCTTAACAGCTACCTTGGCTCGGCTTTTTCTGTTGAGCCTGTTTTAACGCAGTCGGCATGGTTTCGTCCGCATAACCGCAGCGAGGATTTTGAGAATCTGTATTTTGCAGGCGCAGGCACTCACCCCGGTGCAGGACTGCCAGGAGTGCTTTCTTCTGCTAAAATTGTCGATAATTTAATTAACCAAAAATGAATATAGAACGGGGATATTATCCTCTTTCAAAATCACAAGTGAACCTAAAAGAAATCCATGAAAGAAATACAGCTGCATGGTAAAACCGTAACACCAATGGTTTGCACTTATGAAGAGTGCAGATATTATACTCGAAATTTCGCAAGGAGCTTTTATTTTTCTTCATACCTGCTTCCGAAGGAAAAACGCAATGCTGCTTATGCAGTATATACTTTCTGCAGGTATGCAGATAATATTGTAGATAACCACGGCACAGATGAGAGTTCGAACATACGGGAAAAATTCGGATACCTTGAAGAATTCCTTGGTGATGTTTATGGCGGTAAATCCTTTTCCGGCGCGGAATTTTCAGCATTTGCCGATACTGTCAGGAAATACAATATCCCGAAGAAATATTTCATGGAGCTCATTGAGGGTGTATGCATGGATATTGAAAGGACGCGTTACAGGACAATTGCGGAACTGGAAAATTATTGTTACAAGGTCGCATCGGTCGTTGGCTTGATAATGACGCACATTTTTGGATATTCGCACAAAGCCGCCCTGCCGTACGCAGTTTACCTTGGCAAGGCAATGCAGCTTACAAATATACTGCGCGATATTCATGAAGATCATTTAATGAACAGGGTTTACCTTCCGCAGGATGAACTTAAGAATTTTGAATACACCGAAGATGATATAAAAAACAAAGTCATAAACGATAATTTTGCAACGATGATGAGGTTTAATATTGATAGAGCCCGTGCGTATTATGAGCTCTCTTCTCACGGCTTTCCGTATTTAACCAATGACGGTTCAAGGACTACCGCTGTTTTGATGTATAAGATATACTCAGGTATATTGAATGAAATAGAAGCTTACGGCTATGATGTTTATTCCGGCAGGCGTTATGTAAGCACAGCCGAGAAGCTCCGGCTTACAGGCATGTATCTTCTGAACCGCTCGGAGCGCAGGAAATATTCCAGGATACCTGATGCCAGGCATCACGAACGTGTCCGCGCTCTTTTCCCCAATTTGAATTTTGATGACTGAAAATTTACGGATGCGGGCTCATTTCCGGATGAAATATTCCGCGATTATACTTTTTATTGTCAGTTCACTTTGCTTAGCGCAGGGCGGCAGGGTCACTTACAAATTCATCTCAAACGGCAGTGAAACAGATATACCCCGCCTCAATTTATCATCATCAGCCTCAACAAATATTTCACACTTCTCAAATTCGCAGGGAGAGGATTTTTTCTTCGATTACAACTCCCGCAAAACATACCAGTCATTCGTACTTAAAAATTCAAGCCGCATCACAACGATAGAGGAATTCGGTAATTATCCCCAGCCTGAATTAACAGGCGATACTGCCACAATACTCGGCTACCTGTGCAACAAGGCAACGGTTGTAATAAGGTCAAATCACATTGACCTGTGGTACACAAATTCTGCGGGGATAAAAGGCTCACCCGCGCTGAATCTTGGACCTGAGCTTGGGCTTGTGCTCCGTGTTGTGCGTAACAATAATTTTGAAATTCTCGCCGAGAAAATTGAGATACTGGATATGGATGTAAACCTGTTCACTGATTTCGGTGAAATTGTTGATGCGCCAACTTATAAGGAAAAAGTTACTGAAAATAATTTCACTACGGTCAGGATTTTTACCGATGAGAAAATAAATTTCGGGGATACGATTGTAAATCCGCAGGGTGATATAGAGGGTATTACATACCGCTGGTCAAAAGGGACTGTGATACTGAAGAAGGCAACGCTCCCTGAAAATCTGCAGGGTAACATCGTGTATGCCGAACTTACGGAACGCTCGAACGGCGACGCTTATGACAGAACGGGGACGCTGTTTGTTATTCCGGATACAAAGAGCCTTAGCTTTCTGGATGCATTCAAAAACGGCGTTGATATCCTGCCGGAGTACGAAAGCAAAAGTGAAAAAATTTACCGCGGATTCACACTCACAGATCTTTACCAGCCGCCAATTGAGTTGATGAGATTTATTACACCCTTCGGCATCGGGCATTACAACAGCCAGGTTACCGTCAAGGGCATTTCATGGGAAGACTCCGTGACATACAGGCAGGATGTAACCGATCTGCTGGGCGTGCTTGAGGGAGAGATGTGGATAGGTGTATTTATCGGGTGTTATGATAAAGGCGGGCACAGGGTTTCGCTTAAACTGAAATATCACCCCGATGACCCTGATGCAAAAAACATTCCGCAGAAAAAATACTGGGTACAGCCTGTTATCAACACGGTTAACATAATGGAAATGAGCTCACAGGAATACCCGACGATATTTTTGTATGATACGCTCACAGTTACCGTTGATGTTCCCAAAGGAATTAAAAACCTTAAGCTCAGGTACATCTCGACCGGGCACGGGGGCTGGGGCGGCGGCGATGAATTCAACAAAAAGATGAATGAAGTATTTATTGATGATAAGCAGGTATATAAATATATTCCGTGGCGTGATGACTGCGGGATGTACAGGAAGTACAATCCTGCTTCGGGAAATTTCCCCAACGGGATTTCATCGAGTGATTACAGCCGCTCGGGATGGTGCCCAGGCTCAACCGGCGTTCCAGTTGATATCCCCCTGAATAATTTAAGCGCAGGGAAACATACCATCAAAGTTTATATACCGATGGGCAAACCCGAGGGGACAAGCTCCAGCGCGTGGAATGTATCTGCAGTGCTGATAGGAGAAATGAGCCCCTGATAAAATTGAAATTCTTTGCAATTGCCATCTTAATCTTTCTGCCGGGTTTTTTATTCTCTCAGGGGGCGATTATTTACTCTGCCTTAAGCGATACTGTTTTGCTCAGCACTCTACGCAGCGGGTACATTGATTCAGCCTTTACATACTGCGCACAAAAAGATGACATTATAGATTACGACAACTGCAACATCTGCAAATCACGTGCGCATATACTTGCACGGGCCATCGAAAAGAATTTCCCGGATGCACTCACCGCAAAAGTGTGGCTCTTTGCCGATTGCAAGCGAAGCTCAATGGCCGCAGAATATAAATACAAACAGAATGTTTACCTTGAGCTCAATGGCAGGTGCAGCAACTGGAGCTATCACGTAGCGCCGATAGTAATTACCGGCGGAGATACATTTGTAATTGACCCCGCAACACAAAGCTCCGCGGTTAAGCTGAATGTCTGGGCGCAGAATATCATCCCAAATGGAGGGAAGGGGCTCGTCGTGATAAAAAGCAAAGAGTATTTCATTTATCCCGAGGACGGAAATAACCTCTTCGATGATGAAAAAATTAATTGGCTAGATTCAGAAAAAAATACTACCGACGATGCTTTTGCAAGGTCCATCGATGAAATGACACGTGCCCGGCTCGGACTCATAGAGCCATGGCGCATGAAGTATCATGTTGAGAAACTGAAAGAAATGGTTAAATGACAAGTACATCTCTTTTATAATAGCCCCGCCCTTTAGGGCGGGGGTTGAGAGTACACCCAGCTTTACAGGGCTTTAGCCCTGACTGCAGTTTTCAACGAGTCAACGGAAATGCCTGACAGGTCGGAGGGGTGGTTGTGTTATTATTGGATCTTTCGCTTACGCTCAGGATTAAAACATGCAGCAAATTATAAAAAGTAAAATATTATCAAACCTGCCGGGTCTTGTACACGGGGTATCCACCAGGCTGGGCGGAGAGCCGCCTTATTACAATAACCTGAGCAAGCACGTTGGAGATGATATCGAAACCGTGATGAAAAACCGTGAAAAGTTTTGCGGTACTCTGGGTATTGATATCACGCGGCTGGTTCATGCCAACCAGGTTCACTCGGCAAATGTGAATGTAATCAGCGCGCCGGGGCTGTATAAAAATTGTGATGCACTCATAACCGCAGAGGAAAACCTGTACCTGGTGATCAGCGTTGCCGACTGCCTGCCTGTTATGGTATATGATAAAACAAAGCGCGTCATTGCAAATATTCATTCAGGATGGCGCGGTACGCAGCTTGGGATCTCCCGCGCTGCTGTTGAGAAAATGATGGCTGAGTTCGGCTCATTGCCTGAAGACCTGAGTGCGTTTATCGGGCCGGGCATATCAGTGGAGAATTTTGAAGTGGATAGAGATGTAGCTGAAATATTTGAAAGCAGGTATGTGAAGAAAAAAACCGCGGAAAAATATTCAGTGGATATTAAGCAATGTGTTTATGATGAGCTTTTGTCATGCGGGATAATAATGGAAAACATCGAAGTTTCCCCTTACTGTACATTCAGCCAAAAGGATTATCTGCATTCATACCGGCGTGACAGGGAAGCCTCAGGGAGGATGTTTGCCGTGATAGGAATGAAGAAAATTACCATATAAGTAGCCAAGCGGTGGTTAAACCTACACCCTTGATTTATATTTTACTTCTTTGAATTCAATTAAGAGCTCGGTGCCGTTACCGTTTGTGAGCTTCGAGCTTCCGTCGAGCTGTGAGGTTAGACCCGTGATCAGTATCATGCCAAGTGAACCGGCAGTTTCCAGTTTTAATTGCTGCGAAATGCCTATACCATTATCTTTGATCCTTAAAGTGTATCCAAATTCACTGAACCTGGTAAGCGAAATGCTTATTTTTCCGCTCCGCCCTTCAGGGAAGGCATGCTTCAGAGAGTTTGATATTGCCTCGTTGATTATCAGCCCGAGCGGAATAATTGTATCCAGCCCGAAGGAAATACCATCTACCCTGCACTCAAGCCCGATGCGCTCCTCGGTTACCCCGTAAACCGAATAAATATTTTTCACAAGCTTGCGGATGTAACCGTCCATAGGCGTCTTAGCAAGATCAGGCGAGCGGTAAAGGTTTTCGTGGACAATTGCCATTGCCTTTACCCTGCTTCGGCTTGTATTTATGGCTTCTTTTGCTTCCGGGTTTTTGTAATGCTCTGCCTGCATATTAAGAAGGCTCGATATTATCTGCAGGTTATTTTTCACGCGGTGATGTATCTCCTTAAGCATCGTTTCCTTTTCCTGAAGCGATTCCTTAAGGCGGATATTATTTTTTTTCTTCTCGGTAATATCCTGTTTAATGGCAATGTAATGCGTGGTATTTTTTCCTTCATCTGTAATAGGCCCTATAGAAACCGATTCCCAGAACAGCTCGCCGCTTTTTTTCCTGTTGAGAAATTCGCCCTGCCACACCTCGCCAGAGGTTATTACACGCCACATGTTTTCATAGGTTTCAGGCAGTGTTTTCCCGGAGCTGAGTATGCGCGGGTTTTTGCCTATGACATCCTCCGTGCTGTATCCGGTAATTTCCGTAAAGAACGGGTTAACGTACTCAATATTGCCTTCGTGATCGGTGATAACAATCGAGTTCGGGCTCTGCTCGATGCCTTTGTTGAGTTTGCGTATCTCGTCGTATGCAAGCTTCCGCTCACGTATTTCGTCCTGCGCTTTTTCGTAAAGACGCGCACGCTCGGCAGCCGATGCTATTAAAACTGCAACGGGCTCAAGCATCCTGAGGTCCTTCATTGTGTAAAGGTGCTCCTTATACGAAAAAACCTGCTGGGCGCCGCTGATTTTATTCTTGTACTTTAAAGGGATTATCACCGCGGAGCCGGGCAGCTTTGCTTCGGATTCTTCAAACCTGCTTTGGGGGATAGGCCCCTTATCATCAAAAAGGGTAAATCCTCTCAGCTCTGCTATCCGCCTGGAGTAATCGTTAACTATAATAGACTTGCCGGTTTTTATTGCCTGTGACTGGAAATACGCTGATTTGGCATCTATATTAAGTTCCGGAAGAAATGTTACATCAATTGGTTTCCCCTCTAACACGCTCCATACACATGTAAGGCTCGAGGCATCTTCACCAAGGGATGATATCACAATCGAGCCGGCATCAACAATTCCGGCAATGAGCACAGATATTGTTTTGTAGATCTCATGCATATCAAAAGTGCCCGTGGTAAAAAGCCCCGCCTCGTAGAGAAGCTTTAAGTAGCGGCTGTTCTGCGATATCTCATCTTCGTACTGATTACGGAGTGTGAGATCTTCGTTATAACTTAATATTCTTGTTATCTTCCCGTCTTTGCGCGCTACGGGAAATGTTTGAACTTTAATAGATACATCTTCCCCTGATTTTTTCTTCCTCGTAACCTCTTTGCCGAATATTCTGCCCTCGGTAAAGGCAATCTCTCTGATGGAATCAAACTCTTCGAGTTTTTCCTCGGGCACAATTGGCAGCCGTTTGCCGATAACCTCATGAGCTTCCCATCCGAATATCTTTTCGGCAGCTTCGTTCCAGATGCTTACCACGCGCCCCCCTTTATCGAGATCGAACACTGCAAGCGGCAGGGCTTCGATAACGGTATTCAGGTAATTGGTCTTATCTTTCAGGGCGTCTTCGGATATCTGCATCTTCAGAATCTGCAGCTTTTCATCTGTGCGGTCAGTTACCATCGTAATAACAGATATTACTTCTTCATTTTCATCAAGCTCGGGGATAAAGTGCGCCTCGAAGTAAAGCTCTCCGTAATTCAGTTTGCGGGTTACCGGTTTCCGGGCGGCCACAGTTTCTTTAATACCATTCATGAACGCTTCTGCTATCAGAGGGTCTGTGTATGTTTCTGCGGGCGTTTTACCGATAAATAATGCTGAAGCTGAGGCTGAAGATGCTGATGAAGAATTTTTAAGAAAGCCGGGAATTTTATCTGCCATCAAAAGAGTTGTGTTGTTGACAAACAGGCATCTGCCTTCGGTATCACGCCTTGTGATGGCGACATCAATATTATCCGAGAGAGTATGAAATTTCTTTTCGCTCAGCGATAGCTCCCCGGCTGCTGTGTGAAGACTTGTAAAATACCGCCGCATCAGGAAAAATAATATCAGGGCGCTTACGATAACATAAATAAGCCCCTTGCCTGAATTAAAAATGAATGAGGAAAATGTCTCGGCTGAGTTCAGCAAATGAATGATATCGGTCGAGAGTATCCAGAGCATTGATAATACAAAATAAATGGCGCTTATCCTCAGGGCCTGCCGGAAAGGGTTAAGTTTTTTTAGTTTCTGGCTTAGCTTATCCAATAATATTGTTAGCTTATCTATATTATATATATAATCAACCTGAAATAATGGTGAAATTACCACAGGAAAGGAAAAATTGCAAGTGCAATTTAGCTAAATCCCCTAACTATGGGAATGATAACCGTCACAGTCAAATATGATATTTATCTTTGTTTGCCTTTTCCCCCCTGACAGAGGGGATTAAGGGGTTTTTTATCCCCTTCTTCAAACAGGAAATGCTTTTGCCTTTCCAGTGCTTTGTGCTGATCCCGAGCTGTTGCTTAGCGGGATTACTGCCTTATGTCGAGGCTCAACAAAACTACATCTCAGTGTCCGAAGCCTGTCCGGCCTTGGCAGATGGTGAAAGCATTTGATTCATATAAAAAAGGCTCAACTGATTTTCATCAATTGAGCCTTAAATATAAATCTGGCGACGACCTACTCTCCCACAACCCTGCGGTAGTAGTACCA
>JANWKI010000064.1 GCA_025451455.1 Ignavibacteria bacterium | reverse complement strand
GTCCAGAACATATTTACAGTTCTTAAAAATGTTGCCATTGCTTTCATTGTTGTAATTGCACTCAGCATGGGCGCGGGTTCAGTGGGGAATTTTTCGCCGTTCGTTAATTCAGCGTTCCAGTTTCCGGCAGGAAGTCTGCTTGGGGGGATTGTCCTCGCCTTAAGCGGTGCGTTCTGGGCGTATGACGGGTGGAATAACATTACATACCTTGGGGGAGAAGTTAAAGAGCCGCAAAGGAATATTCCGAAAGCCATGATGTTCGGAATGTTTTTCGTAATAACGGTTTACCTGCTTGTGAACCTTGCCTATTTCTATGTTCTTCCTGTTGATATGATGAAGGATTCTACTTTTCTTGCAGCTGATGTTATGAAACGCTCGGTTGGGGAATGGGGCGGCGCATTTGTTGCAATTGCAGTAATGGTATCGACATTCGGCACTACAAACGGAACGATACTTGTTTCAGCGAGAGTTTATTACGCAATGGCAAAAGACGGATTATTTTTCAGAAGGCTTGAAGACGTTCATCATAAATATAAAACTCCGGGTAAATCATTACTCATACAAGGGCTTTGGGCTTCTGCTATTACTATGACAGGCTCATTTGACCAGTTGACGGATATGCTGATTTTTGTTTCATGGATATTTTACGGAATGGGCGCGTACGGGGTGTTTGTGCTTCGCAAAAAAATGCCCGATGCCGAGAGGCCGTATAAGGCTTTCGGCTATCCAATATTACCTGCATTCTTTGTTATTTTCTCGGCGTTCTTTGTCGGATTCAGCATCTGGTATAATGTACGCAATGCGCTCTTCGGATTAATACTCGTAGCAATCGGCATACCGCTGTATTTTTATTTCAGGAAGAATAATAAGGCAGTTACAGAATAAGTTTTTCCGCCGGTGCTGGTTTAGGACTCTTCATAGAGGTTTTCGATCCGGGTTAAAGCATTATAATGGTTCATAGCAAATATAACAGATCATTTACCGGATAATTTTTAAGAATGACACACAAACAACAAATACTCAGCACTCTCGAAAAAGAAACGGCGATATGCAAAAGACTGTATACACTGATACCGGCAGAAATGCTAGATTATACACCGAAGGAAGGTATGCGTACAACGCTTGAAGTGCTGCAGTACCTTTCATGGTGCGCTGTATCGTGTATTGAAGACTACATGGCTGAACCAGATAAGCGAAAAAGCATTTACAACCGCAACGAGGATTATGGCAATACAATGAAAGCCGAAGATTTTCCCCTGAGGATGGAAGAGCAAATGGAGAAAATAATATTATTGCTGGCAAATGTTACAGATGATGAGCTGCTTACAAGGGAAGTGCTTGTTCCGTGGCAGCATCCATATATTCTGGGTGAGGCACTGATCGAAACCGCTTTGAAGTGGTTGACAGGATACAAAATGCAACTTTACCTTTACATGAAATTAAACGGAGTTGAGCTTGATACAGGCGATTGCTGGATAGTAACAGAATAATAGCAAGGCTGGTGTGACACTAAGTGTTATTTAATTTATTTAATCTTGAGTAAATCATATTATGTTTACATATTGGCAAGTAAGAAGAACGGAACTCTGTACACTGGTGTTACGAATAATCTTTTAAGAAGGGTATTCGAGCATAAAAATAATATAACAAAAGGTTTTACATTCGGGTACGAAGTTCATAAGCTGGTTTATTTTGAACAAACGGATAGCATTGTTACAGCTATCGAAAGAGAGAAAAAATTGAAAGTTTGGCATAGGGATTGGAAAATTAAGTTAATCGAGGAAATGAACCCGAAATGGAATGATTTGTATTATGAATATGGTGGAAAAGAGTATGAAGAGGGATTGGATAAAGATCAATTAAAGAAAATGTATTCAAAAAAATAGATATAATATCAATCTTACCTAATTATTGACAATTGTACATTTTTCTGTTTGTCATACCAGCGGAAGCTGGTATCTAGAGATTAAATTTTGAAGAAACGTTAATGTGGGAAATGAAAAGAATTTCAAACAAGCTGCTTTTGAAACTATTGTGCAGGCTTCAATTATTTTTCTATTCAAGTTAATAGTCTAGACACCAGCGTTCGCTGGTGTGACAAGAAGTTTTAGGTATGAAAAAAGGGCTCTAAAAGAGCCCTAAGAATTTAAATTAAATCTGTGATTATCTGTCCAATCTGTGTTATCAGCGTCCAAGTAAATCAATAAATGGAATTAGATAGCACTTCGTGACTTCGCTTCGCTCAGAATAGGAAATTATCCTCTTGCAATACCATCAAAGTAACCAAGTTTCTTCAGATCGCCGAAGCCGATGAGCTTCTTTCTGTTCTTATCCCAAAGATTCAAAAACAGGCTTCTCATGCTTGAGCGCAGAGTAAGCACTGCTCCGCTCTGGAACAGCGGGTTGTCCCTGTGGCATTTTTCCAGCTTATAATTCGGTATGCGCGGGCTTAAATGATGAATATGATGGAACCCGATATTACCCGTGAACCACTGAAGGACCCGCGGAAGTTTATAGTAAGAGCTTCCTTTAAGTGCGGCTTCGGTATAATCCCATTCTTCTTCATCATTCCAGTAAGTATCTTCAAACTGGTGCTGTACATAAAAGAACCATGTACCAACACAGAGCGAGAAAATAATTATAGGAACCTGGATAAGCAAAAATGCTTTTAGCCCGATGAAAAATATAATCGTTCCTGCAATCACCGCAATCGCAAGATTTGTCATATAAACAGTCGTGTGAAGTGTCTTCATTGCCGCTACTTTGGAAATAGGGAAACGGTACAGGAATAAAAACAGAACAGGCGGTATGACCATAAAGAGTATCAGCGGATTCCTGTAAAGTCTGTAACGGAAGCGGCCCCATTTATTTCTTGCAAGGTATTCGTCGACAGTTAATGTATAAACATCACCTATGCCGCGTTCATCAAGCTTACCGACAGCTGCATGATGTATTGCATGGCTTTTCCTCCAGTAATGGTAGGGAGTAAAAGTAAGCACACTGCAGAACATACCAAGGTAGTCATTTGCTTTTCTTGATGAAAAGAATGAGCCGTGGCCGCAATCATGCTGAATTATAAAAATGCGCATTATGAATCCTGAAGCAAATAGTGATAGCAGTATTGTAAGGAAATAACTGATATCAAGTGAATAGTACATCAGCACCCACGTTATACAGAACGGGATGAATGAATTGATGAACTGCCACATGCTCTTTGAGAATTCCGAGGTCTGGTATTTAGCTACCAGAGTTTTCCATTGAGATATAGTAACCTTGGTTTCAGTCGAGGACATTTAGAAGTTTAAAATTATTAATTTTATTCTTTTTCAGTATTATTAACAGAAGACCGGTTTAATACCCGGTATTGAACCTTTTTGGTTTATTCCCGGAATCAGTTTTAGGTTTTGCTGCGTTTACAGTTAGCGGTCTTCCGCTGAACATTGTTCCGTCAAGTTCTTTTATAGCTGTTTCAGCTTCCTCTTTTTTAGGCATTTCTACAAACGCAAAACCTTTAAAAGTGTTTGTATACCTGTCTTTAATCATTGTAACGCTTGTTACTTCACCGAACTTTTCGAATGCATCCTTTAATTCAGTTTCGGATGTTTCTCTTGGAACGTTGCCTGCGTAAATATTCATTGCTTTGATCCTGTCTATCTTGACTTAAATAAGTCATTTAATTAAGTACGAGCCCGATGGCTCATACTTTTGTAACAAAAAAATTGAAGTAATTGATTTGTTTCTATTATCGGAGAATTAATGAGGATAATCTTTTTGAGGCATTTATGGAATAAAACTGTATAATACTAATTCCTTTGAGAATCTTAATAAACCGAATGTTTTGTTTTACTTTCAACAGCGTAAATTTACCTATATAATAGGCTAATAGCAATTTACTTATTATTACTTCAATTAAGGGCTGTTTTCAAGGTTTTTGGGATATGTTCTAAATTAACTAAATCATCAAATTAAGGTTTTTTTATAACAGCCGTAAAGTATCAGACTGAGGCAGCTATAAAATTCTCAGAAGTAGTCCTATGGATAAAGTACTTCGCTTGCAAAAATTTTATACCATTTAAAAGAACAGCATTTTATTATTTCATACCCTATATTTGCAGGAATTAATATTGATTTATGGGGAATAGTAAATATATTCGAATTTTTTCAGTTATTGTATTAATTTCTGCGGTATTTCTTTTTGCAGATTTCGGGAATAAGCAGAATAACCGTCCGCAAATCGGTTACACAGCACTGGGCAGAGAGCACGTATCTGTTCCGGGTCCCCAAAGCCTTGACGGCAATAAAGGATTTCCTGAAACAGTTTCTGAGATTATGGATCGTGATAAATTTCTCACTCCCAAAGAACTGGATGAAGATGAAATAGAAAGTGAGCTGCCGTATCCGGACAGAAGAAATCTGCCGCAAAACCCCGATGCAAAACCTGAATCGTCTTATCCACCGCTTACTGATGAGCAAAAACAGCAGCAGCAAAACCAAACAGATAACCCGCAATCAGTAAGCACAAGCTTTACCGGAATAACAATCAGTGAAACAGGGTTTATACCTGCAGATAATATGGGCGCAGTTGGGCCTACACAGTATGTTGTAATGGCTAACGGCAGAATAAAGACATTTAATAAGACCACGGGTGTCGCTGACGGAGTTATCAACACAACCACAGATAATTTTTTCAATTCTGTCCGTAACGGTGCAGGTACAAGCGACCCCAGAATAAGATATGACAGACTTTCGCAGAAATGGTTTGTTGTTATTATTAATGTGAGCAGTCCAAACAGGATTCTTATTGCGGTAAGCAATACAAATACAATTTCTGCAGCTACAACCTGGTTGTTTTATTTCATTAATGCACCGGCAAGGTTTTATGATTACCCCACGCTTGGAATTGATAACAACGCAGTATATATAGGAACAAATGATTTTAATACTGCTTTAACAGCATTTCTTGGATGCAGCGGCTATGTGATTAATAAAGCGGGCTTGATAGGAGGTTCAACAACTGCTACATTGTTCAGCCTGGTTACAACAGTAACGGATGGTCCTTATACACCTCAGGGGGTAGATAATTTTGATGCCTCAGCAACAGAGGGGTATTTTATAGGAGTCAGCGCGCAGCTTTGGAGTACTCTTGTAGTGCGAAGAGTATCGAACCCGGGAACCTCGCCAACAATTTCAGGAAATATATTTATTACTGTTAATACAACCAATGCACCAATTAACGTGCCTCAGACGGGAAGCGTTGCAGTACTTGATGCACTTGACGACCGGTTGTTTGCAGCCTGTGTGAGAAACGGGAGGCTGTGGACTGCTC
>JANWKI010000063.1 GCA_025451455.1 Ignavibacteria bacterium | reverse complement strand
GCACGCCATGTACATCTGACTGAATCACCGGTTGTACCCATAATTCCGGCAAGTGAATCAAGTAAGCTCTTCCGCAGGCCTGCTATAGTATCAAGGCCGCCGGAATTGCTTGTGAAGATATAATCCAAACTGCCTGTTGCTATTTTTTTTATCTTGATCTTATAATTTACTGTTGGATTTGAAGATGCTTTTGTCCATGTAAAATTCTGCCTGGATGTGTCACTTGCTGATACAATAACTCGGGTAAAAGATGGAGGTGAGACGAGGAATATCTGGTTCATAGCTGCGCCTCTGACCCTGATATATGAAGTTTTAGTAAGCGAATCAGCACCAAATGAGTTTGAAACCCTGAGTTTTACTGTATAAAATCCCGGCGTACTGTAAGTTACAGTTGGGTTTTGCAGTGTTGAGCTTGATGGAGACCCGCCTGTAAAGGTCCATTGCCAGCCGGTCGGAATACCTGCAGACAGATCACTGAAATGAACAGGATTATTGTATTCGATGGATATGCTGTCAGCTCTGAATGCGCAAATTGGAAAACCGCTAACATCAATATGTCCGTTTGAACTCTGGATCGGAAGCCTTGGGCCGTTTAATGCGGCATCAATTCTGGTTAATTGTCCCTGAGTGAAAATATTCATACAGGCATCATCAGTGTAATCCATATAATTCATAGACATAACTCCGGGCGGATTTGGCGAACAATTATCAAGGTTTGGATAAGCAGGGCATCCGTAAAACTCAGCACCCTGGTTTGGAGTATCAGCAACAAGATCTGAACCGCTGCAAGAACCGTTATCATCGCCCCAAATATGGTATAGCCATAACCAATGACCTATCTCATGGGTAGCTGTTCTCCCTTTGTTAAATGGCGGAGACACAAATCCAACTGACCCGAAGTATTGATAACCTATTACAACTCCATCTATTGAAGCATTTCCACCGGGGAAAGTGGCGTATCCAAGTAAATTAGAACCTAAGTTACACGTCCATAAATTCAGGAACCTGTCCCTATCCCATGCATCGTGGCCGCCAAGTGACGTAAATTTTACTGCTATATTCTGCCCGAATTCAACAATACTGGTCTGGGTCCTGGTTATACCTAAGCTTGGGCTGTTGGAAGGATCTCTTCTTGCCATTTTGAATTCGATCTGACAATCTGCTCCAAGCGGTTTAAAAGGGGGCGGTGTATTCGATGTATCTGAATTCAGTCTTCTGAAATCCTTGTTAAGTATATCTATTTGCGATAATATCTGGTCATCTGAAATATTCTGCTGCGGAGTATTCCAGACCACATGTACAACACAGGGGATGATAATAATTCCGCGGGAATCTTTTTCATACTGATGTTCTCTTGCATATTTTTCAGCAAACTTTTCCATTTCTTGCATTTTTATCCTGTAAGAAGGATCCTGCCTGTACTGCATTTCCAAATATTCCATTGTACCGCAGGTTCTCCTTTGGTCTCCTGAAATTTGCAGGCTGCTTTTAGAAAATGCATCATTATCATTACCGTTAAAAACAAAAGCCGCAGAAACCAGCGCAGCTTCAATAATAAAATAAAATAATATCTTCTTGATCATCCTTTTTGGTTGTTAATTAAAAACGAGCCTGCTTTTTCAGGAGCAGGCTCATTTACTGATCGAAATTTAATCAAAAAATTATTTAATAAGCATCATCTTTTTAACTTCAGTAAATCCGTCAGCTTCAATTTTGTACAAATATAATCCGCTTGCAAGATTTCCTCCGTTAAATTCTACCTGGTGATAGCCTGCTTCTATTTTCTCATTCACTAAAGTCGTCACTTCTTTACCAAGAATATCAAATACCTTTATCATTACATTTGATGATCTGGGAAGCTGATATTTAATTACGGTAGCCGGATTGAACGGATTCGGATAGTTCTGCCCGAGAGCAAATGTGCTTGGCAATACAGGGTCATTACCGGTTATTCCTACTAAACTTCCGCAATAATTTGTAATGGTTATATCATCAACCCACCAACCGGTCAACTGAAGGCTTGGGTCACTTGACAGCCTGAATCGGACCTTTACCTGGCTTGTACCATTTGCAAAATTTGTAATATCGAAGGTCTGCTGTGTCCATGTTAAATTCGTACCGGTGTAAGCAGTCACAAGCTGCCAGCTTGTGCCGTTATCCGATGAAACCTCTACGTTCCCGAAATCATATCCGCTTTCAAGGTCATATCTCTGCCAGAATGACAGCAGGCAAACCGGTGTCAGTGTTAAGTTCATTGGAACAGTCAGGGTCAATGTACCATTTGCATTTGCAGGATAAGGAGAATATCCAAATGAATGAGTAGGTGAATGGAATTGTGCAGTATTCCATGCCCAGCCTGCAGATACAGTCCAGTTTCCTAAGCCTGCCTCTGCATTATCATTTAATGTTACCGTTCCGGCGCCTACTAGCAGATAAACCGGACTTGTATAAATTGTTGTAGTATCCAGTTTAATTGTCAATACACATGTAATTGCACAGTTGTTTGGCGCGCCTGCACCGATTGTAAAATTGAAAGTTGAGCTATCCTTAGCAAACGAAAGCAAAGAAGGATAGGTAAATTGTGTAGTTGGTATAGTAAGGTTTGGGTTTGTTGTTGTCAGCTGAACCTTTACATTATTTGCGGTCATGACACCCTTGTTTCTGAACACAACCTTATAATTTCCTGATTGCCCTGGTGTATAAGTAGGCTGATTAAATGTCTTTGAGATCGGGTTAACATACGGACCGGCAATGAGTGAAATATACTGGTTTGAAAAAAGCATTCCCTGAGCCAGAGGGATGATCTGGTTTTGAGCCGGCCAAAAACTAGCACCTGTTTCAGGTGTGAACGAAAAGATCTTTGTGTGACCGGAATCATTATAATACCAGTCATCGGTACCACCCCTCACTTTATAACCTACTGTCTGAGAGGGAAAGCCTGTAGTATAACCATTGGTAACTTTCATATCATTTAAGAACTCGTTGTACATTGCATCATCTGGTGTTCCGATAGGATCCTGCCAGCACCACGGCTTTATTAAATAATTGCCATAAGTATGTGCGCTAAATGCAGTTTTAAAATTGCGTGAGTTCACAAAATTTTTAATGTTCTGGGTTTCCAGTTCGGAAAATGGAAGAGTTCCCCTGTATGTACCCAGTCCGCCCTCACATGGATTTGTGCCTGAACCATTGTTAGGTGAATTCCAGAACTGGTAAGTTCCGAAGTTTCTGTTTGGGTCAACTGGCCCGCAAGTCAGGCTGGGAGGCGAAGTAAGATGTTTATTTGCTCTCCACATACCGCCGCCGTTTGGATTAGTCGTCTGGTTATGTACGTAACCGTCTGCATTAAACACAGGGATCCAGTAAATTTCGCGGTTATTCAGAATGTATCTTGCAACCGGATCAGTATTATAATTCTCAAACAGCCAGTACATATAATAGAACTGTGTTTCCATACTCTCGGGTTCGCGCGCATGGATCAATGCATGATACATAACTTCCGGTCTCCCTGTCGGAGCATTGGGACCATTTGTTACTCTGACTGCCCACATTGTTCTGTTTTCGTAAGTTGTACCAATCGAAAATTTTGCTGAGATAAACTGAGGATATTCTAACCTCATTGAATCCAGTTTTGCAACTACTTCGTTATAGGTCATGTAACCGCCCATCGTACCGTAAATTGAATGAGAGATGACAACATCCGGATCTGATTCTTCCATTTGTTTCTGCATATCCAACTCGGTCATTTTCGGCTGGTTATCATAATATGTCTGCCAGTCATCAACTAATACTTCGAATGGTACTCCTGAATTTCTTAAAAGAGATATTTCATATTCTGAAAGCCAAGCATCGGAGTAATACCCCAATTTCGTATTTGCATGGTCTATGTACAATTCTGCATCCTGAATCTTCTGGAAATCGGCCTCGCTTGTAGCATATATTCTAACCTGCGAGTATTTTGGCTGTCTTTCTGTAATTGGGCCAGTTTCAAAATTAAAACCATTGACAGCAAAATATGCTGTCAATCCAATAGTTACAGCCAGAATAATAGTAAAAAAAGTATTTTTATAACGTTTCATTTTATATTATAATAATTTGTAAAATTTTTCGGATAATGTGTTAAAATACCACAAAATTCATATCAAATCAATCTTGTAAATATTCACATTTTAGTAATTTCCGTTAGGTTTAAACAACGGTTTTAGGTGATTTCGGGCTATTTTCCTACAAAAAAAGGCACATTCCAAATGAAATGTGCCTTAAAAACTAAGATGCTGCGAAAATAAAAAAATTGATAATTAATCAGCCTTCCACTGGCGGATTTCAAAAAATTACTTCGTTATTTTATCAACATCATCTTTTTCACTTCACTAAAAACACCAGCTTCAATTTTATAAATGTACAGACCTGATGCAAGTCCTGTGCCGTCAAATGAAATATCATAACTCCCTGCAGTTTTTGATTCATTAACAATATTCCTGACGAATCTGCCCAGCGCATCATACAAAGAGATCCTGACAAATTCGGATTTGGGAAGCTGATACTTAATTGTAGTTGACGGATTGAACGGATTTGGATAATTCTGGCTGAGCGAAAAACTAAGAGGTATTTCCTGATTCCCGCTGATTCCAGTTAAGACATCCATATAATTCGTGATCTTGATATCATCAACATACCATCCGTCTGCAACCCCTGCCCTGTTTGTAACAACTGTAAACCGAATTTTCAGATTTGTGGTAGAATCAGCCAGCTCGGTAATATCCAGTATTTCCTGAGTCCACTCATTTTGAATGCCGTAATAATATTTCACAGAGTTCCATGAAGTTCCCCCGTCACTTGAAACTTCAACATAAGCGTTATCCATTAATTCTATATCAAACCTGTGGTAAAAGCTGAGTATTGTGACAGGGTTACTGGAGATATTCCTTGCAGTTGTTAATGTCAAAGTCCTGACAGAATTGTTGGAGTAATTACCTGTTGGGCTCTCAGAAAATGATCTTGTAGGAGAGTGGAATTGAACCGTTGATGTATTCCATCCGCCTACCGTAGTCCAGTTTGTCATTCCGTCTTCCGCGCTATCTGCCAAAGTAAGCGTTCCATTGCCAATGCAAATATAAACTTTCTGACTGTGTACCAGGCTGGTATCGTTCTGTTTTATCTTCAGCAATATAGGCAAGCCCATATTAACAGGCGCTGTGCCGGATACGTTGAAGTTGAGAATTAAGCTATCCTGATAATAAGAATTGATAAAATTGTAATTAAATGAAACTGATGAAACATTTATATACGGACTGAGTGAAGCAAGTTCTATCTTTACGTTATTTGCGGCAAGAAGTCCTTTATTCTTAAAATGTACTTTTATGCTTCCTGCTTCTCCCGGGCTGTAAGAAAACTTGTTCAGCTGTGTTTTTACCGGTGCAACATAACCGCCGCTTGAGAGTGCAAAATATGAGTTTGACCAGACTGTAGACTGAGCCAGCGGCAGGATACGGTTTTGGGGCGGCCAGAAACCATCTGAGCTTGAACCCACTTCCGGTGTCATCGATATGATTTTAGCATGCCCTGAATCGCTGTAATACCAGTCATCAGTTGTTCCTCTTACAGTATAGCCAACAGTTTCCAATGACCTTCCGAGTGTAAAATGGTTCTGAAGAGCCATATCCGCAGAGAAGTTCTGGAAAATATTTTCGTCCGGTGAAGGAAGCCCTGAGTAACCCCATGGCCTTATAAAGTAATTTCCGAATGTATGATAACTTAGTGCACCCTTAAAATTTCTTGAGTTAGCAAAATTCAAAGCATTCTGAGTTTCGACCTGGTCAAACGGAAGATTACCCCGGAATGTTTCGGAACCGCAAATTGTAGATGAACCGCTTCCGCCGGGACCGCCCCAATTCCAGAATGCATACGGTCCGTAATTCCTGTTCATGTCTGCCCCAAGTCCGCCAGTACATGGTTTTCTGCTGATACGCCACATTCCCCCGCCGTTCGGATTAGTTGACCTGTTGTATTCATATCCATCAACATTAAATACCGGAGTAAAATACAGCTCCCGGTATCTTAATATATAGGTAGCAATTGGATCAATATTATAATTTTCAAGCAGCCAGTAAATAAAGTAAATATTCTGTTCCATTGCTTCAGGCTCACGTGCGTGAATGAGTGAATGGAACCAAACTTCAGTTCTTCCGGTGGGCGCATCCGGGCTGTTCGATACACGTACAGTCCACATTTGCCTGTTTTCAAAAGTATTGCCTATGGAAAATTTCGTTGAGATCAACCCCGGGTACTCGATCCTCATTGAATCAAGCTTGTTAATAACTTCCTGGTAGGTTAAATAACCGCCCATTGAGCCATATATTGAATGTGTTACATTGTAGTCCCGAGCGGACTCTTCAATTGCGGCGTTCATTTCAACGCCTGTCATTTTTGGCTGAGAGTTATAATACTGCATCCAGTCATCAATTGTAACCTGGTATGCAACCCCAGACTTTTTCAAAGCATCAATTTCTTTGGCAGAAAGCCACGCTATCACATAGTCATCAATGCTTTCAACATGATCTAAATTAAGACCCGCCTGTTCAATCGCTGCAAAATCAGATTCTGAGGAAGCAAATATTTTAACCTGTGAATACTTTTCAGAAACATTTCCGGATTGTTCGATTGAGCTGAATCCGTAAAAAGCCAGCCCTATCATTAGTATAAGAATTACTAATGTAAATATTGTTCTCGGTGAGTTCATTTTGATATTCTATTAACTTGATTAGTTTTAGGTAATTTAGTGAAATCAGTAAACTTAATCAACAAACTTACAAACATCATAACTAAGGATACCGGTTAGCTACTTTATTAAGACAATTCTCATGCTTTTAATGTATTTCCCTCCAGAAAGTGAACAAAAATACACTCCGCTGGCATGACTACCTGCGATAAAAGTCACCTCATATTTCCCGGCTT